>PCAX01000010.1 GCA_002730795.1 Chloroflexota bacterium | reverse complement strand
TACTGGAATTTCTTTTATTTTCACCAAATTCCTCTCACTTACCAACAATAATTCAGTATCAAAAAACCATTCATTGTCCCGAATGATGGGCAATATTTTATCGACAACTTTCGGTGAAACGGCCTTAAATCCGCATTGTGCATCTGAAAATTGATTATTAGGGAACAACAAATCGATCAAAAGATTATATCCTCTCGAAGTTATTTCTCTTCCTACTGTTCGCCCCATAACAGTTGAATCTTTCATCAAACGAGATCCAACACAAATATCTGTACTTCCATCGTAAATAGACTTTACTAATGGAATTAAAGCATCCAACCTCGTAGATAAATCGACATCCATATACACCATCACATCGGCATTTGATTTATTCCAGGCAGTTTTTATTGCCCGTCCTCTTCCACGTTGAGAAAGTTTAATGCATGAAACATTTGAATTTATTTTAGAAATATCAGTCGTTACTTGAAAAGTATCATCTGTAGATCCGTTATCAACCACAACTATCCTCCAATCATAACTCGTTTCCATTTTGAGATACTCAAATAACGCTTCTATACATACGGGGATAGCTGCCTGCTCATTCAGAACAGGTATAACGATATCAACAGTTGGTTTTGAAGACATTGAGAAAGATAATGTTAATGTAAGAAATGCCTCGTGCCAGTAAATACCATAATTATCCCCAGGTCATTTACGGTGTTGATACATTCAGTATCTCTAATGGATCCACCTGGCTGAATTACAGCCTTAACTCCTGCCTTAGCAGCCTCTTCAATCCCATCCGGAAAAGGGAAAAAAGCATCTGACGCTAAAACACTATTTTTTACGTCTTCTCCGGCGGCTTCAACAGCCAGTTTAACACTGTTCAGTCTATTTGGTTGCCCCGCGCCTATACCTCGAATCGCTTTATCTTTTGCAATAACAATGGCATTAGATTTGACCAATCCAGATACTGTCCATGCAAATCGCAAATCTTCATTAGTTTTTTTGCTGGGCGTAGCTTTAGAAACTGTACTCCACGTATCAGGTTTATCATCATTCAAATCTGATTCCTGTAACAAAACTCCTCCGCTAACTGAACGAATCATTATTGGTGAATCGGTATCCGGATGTACTTGTAAAATTCTAGTTTTTTTGCGTTTTGTTAATATATCTAAAGCTCGGGTTTCGTAAGAAGGAGCGACTATTACGTCCAAAAAAATCCCTTCCATTGCCTTAGCTGTATTTTCGGAAACTTTGGTATTAAACCCAACGATACCGCCAAACGCGGATACTGGATCCCCACTAAATGCACGTTTATATGCTTCAGTTTGATCTTGACTAATAGCAAGTCCACAAGGGTTAGAATGTTTGACTATTGCCACACAGGGTTGATGGAAACTGGTTACTGCACTCCATGCAGCATCAGCATCATAATAGTTTAAGTAAGACATATCGATTCCGTGTAATTTCGTGGCATTTACTATTCCTCCCTTTTCATTTGCATGCTTGTAGATAGCGGCAGATTGATGAGGGTTTTCTCCATATCTTGGTAAACTTACTCGTTCCCAAGCATTAGTTAATTTATCCCGGTATTGTTCCGACTTACTATCTTCGAACAAATAGTCGGCAATTAAACTATCGTAAAAAGCTACATGTTGAAAAGCTTTAGCAGCTAACCTACGTCTATCAGAGACAGAAATATTTCCTGATAACAACAATTGTCCTACCCACTCATAGTCTTTTGGATCCACAACTACTAGTACGTTTAAAAAATTTTTAGCAGCCGCCCTTGTCATAGCAGGTCCACCTATATCTATATTCTCTAGAGCCAGTTCCATTGAACTATTTTTGTCAGAAATTACGTCCCCGAAAGGATAAAGATTATTAACCACAACATCTATGCCAATAATCCCTAACCCTTGCATCTGGACACGATGCGAATCATCATGAGGATCCCCTAAAATTGCTCCATGTATGTTAGGATGAAGGGTTTTTACCCTTCCCTCAAGTATCTCCGGATGCCCTGTTACATCAGCGACATCTGTTACCGGTAAATCATGTTCTCGTAAATATAAAGATGTTCCACCCGTACTGATTAATTCGTATCCTATCTCCGACAATCCTTTGGCGAAATTCAATAAGCCTTTCTTGTCTGAAACAGAAATAAGAGCTCTCAACTTTTAAATTCCACTTTGTTTTCAGAAGTTCGTTTATTTGTGTTTCCTAATACCCAACATTCGTCCAATTCAGACATTAAAAACTCTGCGGATTTTTCAGAGACAACAGCGATCATACCAACCCCCATATTAAATACTCTGAACATCTCATCATCACTTACGTTCCCAGACTCTTGTATGAATTTAAACAATGGAGGAATTTTCCACGAAGATATATCAATTTCTGCAATAATCCCATCAGAAAGCACCCGAGGAACATTTTTGTAAAAACTACCTCCAGTAATGTGAGATAAACCATTGATTATATTGAGATGTTGGCCGAAAGTATCATAATAACTCCGGTGTGGAACCAAAAGTAATTCACCTAAACTCGACGATGTACCTGGAACTACATCTTTTAACACACTGGGATTGTTGTCAATGTCAAAAATCGACCTAACAAATGAATACCCATTAGTATGCAGCCCACTCGACGGAAGAGCGATTAGCATATCACCTTCAGATGTTTTATCAGGAGAAATAAGATGATTACGATTAACCGTGCCTACAATAAATCCTACCAAATCGTAATCATTCCCATGGTATATTCCTGGTAACACCGCCGTCTCTCCACCAATTAAGGCCATATTAGCTGTTCTGCACCCAGATGAAAGGCCCTTTACGATATCTGATATTACATTGGAATTAAGTTTCGAAGTTCCAATGTAGTCAAGAAAAAACAAAGGTGTCGCACCTGCAGGCAGAATGTCGTTGATACAATGATTCACTATGTCTAAACCGATAGTGTCATGACGATTCATAGCTTCTGCTATTTTTAGTTTTGTTCCCACGCTATCAGTACTAGAAACAAGCAAAAACTCCGATTTCGGATTTGGTTCAATAACACCGCCAAAGCCACCCGGTCCGGAAATAACTTCACTACCAAGAGTGGTTGCAACCAAGTCTCTTATGTGTAGTTTGATTTCTTGGGCGGCTTCCAAATCCACACCTGCTTCGTAATAAGTTTTTCCTTTCAATATTTACCTTTCAATAACCAAGACACAAATTACTCCTTTTTCTTTCATTTCCCAAAAACATTAGCAGGATATTATCATTTTGATTCCAGAGAAAATTTGTCCATTTCTAATTGGACTGGTATGGGATACTCTCCTGTAAAACATCCTCTACAATAACTATCATTGTTATTTTCGACCGCGGTCATTAAACCTGATATCGACAAATAGCTCAAAGAATCCGCTCCAATAAAGTTGGTTATTTCTTCAATCGTCATATTTGAAGCAATCAATTGATCTAAAGTAGCCATGTCAACGCCAAAGTGGCAGGTGGATTTTATAGCTGGAGCTGCCACGCGCACATGAATTTCTTTGGCTCCGGCATTCCTCAGTAATTTTACGACCCGGGTAATCGTGGTGCTTCGTACAATAGAATCATCTACAACGATAAGTTTTTTTCCTTTGATAACAGACTTCAAAACGTTGAATTTCATTTTGACACTATCATCTCTAACGTGCTGGTCTGGTTCGATAAATGTTCTTCCTACATATCTGTTTTTGATCAATGTTTCGACGTAAGGAATACCAGATTCTCTGGCGAATCCGACGGCATGGGGAGTGGAAGAATCAGGAATTCCAGTAACAAAATCCGCGCTGACTGGCGCTTCTTTCCACAATTCAGCACCCATTTTCAATCGTGTTTCATAGGCTAATTTACCGTTGAGGATTGAATCGGGCCTGGCGAAGTAAATATGTTCAAAAACACACATTGCGTGAGTTGGTCTACTGCCCGACCAAATCTGCGATTTGATTCCATTTTTGTTGATTACGAGAGTTTCTCCATTCTTCAATTCTCTGACAATTGTAGCTCCAATAGTATCCAAGGCAGCCGTTTCAGATGCTACAACCCAGCCCTCCCGCAACTTTCCTAAACATAAAGGTCTTATTCCTAATGGATCTCTTACTGCTATCAGTTCATTCAAGTTCATCATTACTAAAGAATAGGCACCGGACAATCGGCGCATAACTGTGGCGGAAACATCAAACCATTCAATACCAGGGGTGTTAACATAAAGTTCAGCTATAATTTCTGTATCTGAAGATCTTTCAAATTCTATTTGCCATTCTTTGCTAATTTCTTCTCTAAGTGAATTGGCGTTTATCACATTACCGTTGTGACCAACAGCTAACAAACCCCTAGGACCATTTACTAACAAAGGTTGGGCGTTTGAAGCCTTGCTTCCCCCCATAGTTGAATATCTTGTGTGCCCAATTCCTACAAAACCTGAAAGCCCTTTCAGGCTCTCTTCTCTAAAGACCTGAGACACCAAGCCCATTTTGGCGTAATTGCTAATTTCTTTACCATCAGAAACCGCAATCCCAGCACTCTCTTGTCCTCTATGTTGTAAAGCGAATAGGCTAAAAAACACGGTCTTCGCCACGTCTTCATTTGGCATATAAACACCCACTATCCCGCAGGCTTCACGTGGTTTGTCATTAGATGGCAAAAGATAACTTTCACTTGTTGGTGACATAAAAAAGTTTAGTATTTTTTAACAGTAACTAATTAATTCTAATTCCGCTGGATAAGAACGGTCAAAAGCAATTAGGTGGTTCGTTACATTTTTTTGTAGTTACTTGTCTAAATCTAAAAGTACAAAAATTTCTTTATTACCAGATCGGCCCCTAATCGGAGAACTAGTAATACCTTTAAAACTAATATTTTCTTCTACACACCACTTCATGAACCTGCCTATACCTATAGATATAAGATTAGAATCTTTGATAACCCCACCTACGGGAATTTCTCTTTTTTTCAACTCAAATTGTGGTTTATAAAGAACCAATATTTTCCCATTTTGATTTAAATGACCGACTATATTAGGAATTATTGATTTAACCGAGATAAAAGAGACATCCACAACAGTAAAATCCACTTTTTCATCTAGTAAAAAAGGATAATGAGCATTGGTTTTTTCTTTGGATATTACCTTACGTTCAATACGCAAACGACTATGTAATTGCCCGCGGCCAGAATCTATTGAATATATTTTAGATGCTCCCATTTGTAATAAACAGTCTGTAAAACCACCAGTGGAAGCTCCAACATCTAGACAAACAAAATCTTGTATTAAAACATTAAAATAGTTAATTGCATGTAGGAGTTTATCGCCCCCCCTAGAAACAAATCTAGGACCTTGTTTTATATATATATTTGTGTCACATTCGACCAACAATCCAGGAGTTGGTGACTTTCCAGTATCAGACAAAATAACTTTTCCTGACATAATTAGTGCGGTTGCCATAGCCAAATTATCGGCTAAGTTGTTTTTAACCATTAATTCGTTTAATCGAACACGTTTCTTCAAAATAAAAACCCAAAATATTAAAATTAAAAATTATATTACATAACTATATTAAATTTTTTAAAAAAGTGAAAATCCAATCAACAATACAGGCATTAATCGAAAGTATTCGACTACGTCAATCATTAAAAAACGGACTTGTCCTAGTACCACTTTTTTTTACGATTAACATTTGGTATAGCTCAGACGATTACTGGGGCATGATTATAATTTGTGGCAAAGCAATATTAACTACAATAGCTTTCTTCTTTTTATCTTCTTCGGTATATCTTTTCAACGATTCAATCGATAAGGAAAATGATAAAAATCATCCCACGAAGCGCTACCGACCAATTGCCCAAGGCAAAATTAGTGTGTCGCTAGCTCACACTTCGGCAATCACACTTTGTGCCATAGGGATTTTTATCGGTTTTATTATTAACGGCTCGGTCGGATTAATTGGAATTTTATATATCGTGTTGAACGTATCATACTCACTAGTTTTTAAAAATTTAGTTTTATTTGACGTAATGGTCATCGCAACAGGATTCGTATTACGAGCAGTTGCGGGTTCAAGCGCCATAAATAATGCTTCTATACACTTTAATAATCAACTTCAAAACTTAAATTTAACCATATCCCCTTGGCTATATGTAGTAACAGCACTTGGAGCCCTATTTCTTGCACTAGCAAAAAGGAGGGGTGAACTGATAACCTTCCAACATATCGACCAAGAAAAATCTCGTAAAACTTTGAATTATTACACGGTGCCCCTATTAGATATGATGATATCTATAATCGCAACCGCAACAATGACCGCATACACTTTGTATACCTTTAGTTACCATTCGCCTAAAACCAACATTCCATCGGATAACAGTATGATGGTGACCATACCTTTTGTGTTTTACGGTATTTTTAGATATTTATACTTAATACACACCAAAAAATCAGGGGAAAATCCGGAAGATATCTTAATTTCAGATGTTCCTTTGATCATAACTGTAGTTTCGTGGTTATTAACGGCTTCTACAGTGTTAATTTGGGGTCGATTGAACATATGATTGATTTACCTGGGCGACCGGATTTTTGGAACATTGGATATCCTTTGTTTGGTGCACTTGTTTACCTTGCAATACCAATATCTCTAGGGGTTATATCTTACGGAATTATCAGACGTGTTAAATTATGGAAAATCGGCCTAGGTAAATCTGAAAGATTACATTTGGACAAACGCATCTATAGGTTTGTTCGAGAGTTAATGTTTGGCGTAGTAACGCACAAAAATTTTATTCGCAAGAAACATGTATACCCAGGAATTATGCATTTTCTAATATTCTGGGGGTTTTCGATATTGTTCGTCGCCACGGTAGTCGCGGCTTTGGAATTTAATTTTTACAGGTATTTTGGAGCAATGTTCCCTACGGCATATATAAGGGTGGAAATGGGGTTTATATGGGATATATTTGGTGGGGTTCTAGCAAGCATTGGTGTCGGAATGGCTGCCTGGAGGCGCTATGTAATTCGTCCTCCAAGATTAAATACCATGCTGGATGATAATTTTATATTAGCAACGTTGATTACCCTTTTGGCATCAGGATTTGTGTTAGAGGGACTGAGAATTGCCTCAACAGAATTGAANCCTTCATCACATCTATACAGTCCATCATCCGCCNTGTGGTCACCTGTCGGGTGGGTTATCGCAAANTTCCTTATTTTTTCNGGCATCCCCAATACNTTACTGGAANTATCCCATAAATTTTTCTGGTGGTCTCANGCAGGAATATTTACAANAGCGATAGTTTANGCNGCAGTAAAATTTAGTCAAATATTTCATATGATAATNAGTCCTTTGAATATATTTTTCCGGNCTTTTCGNAANTCTGGAGAATTGAAANATATGGAAAGNTTTGAATCTCTTGAATCTTTCGGGGCTAGAAGTTTAAAAGATTTCTCATGGANAGAATTAATGGCTTTTGACGCTTGCACNAACTGTGGTCGGTGCCAAGAAGTATGNCCNGCCTGGCAAACNAAAAAACCTCTATCTCCCCGTAAGGTTATCCAAGATATGCGTAAGCACATGGAAAATCAACCGTTAAAGAACATTTCACCCATTGCGAACACAATCATACCTGAAGAGGTCGTTTGGTCCTGTCTGACATGTGGCGCATGTATCGACATATGTCCTGTAAAAATTAATCAAGTAGATACAATTGTCGATATTAGGAGGTTCCTTGTACTTGAAGAAGCCTCATTACCAAAATCTGCCCAAAGTGCGTTGAACAACATTGAACAACGTGGACACCCTTGGGTAGGAACCGAGCACGATAGACTTTCTTGGATGGACGGGTTAGACGTTAAAACATTTGCTGATTATCCAGAAACAGAAATACTTTTTTGGGTTGGTTGCACGGGGTCGATGACAGACAGGGGAATCGAAACTACTAAGTCTATGGTCAGTGTGCTTTATAAGGCGGGGGTAGACTTTGCGGTGCTTGGAGGTGAAGAAAGTTGCACTGGAGACCCAGCTCGCAGAATGGGGAACGAGTACCTTTTCCAGATTCAAGCCAAAAAAAATATTGTAACCCTTGATAAATTCAATATTAAAAAGATTATTACGACTTGTCCACATTGTTTCAACACGATCAAAAATGAATACCCTCAATTAGGAGGCTCGTACCAAATCGAACATTACACATCATTCGTTAATAAACTAGTTCAAACCGGCAAACTTAATCCTCATGCATTATTAGAACCAAAAAAAATCACTTACCATGATTCATGTTATTTAGGGAGACACAATGGTTTGATATCTGAACCCAGAAAAATTATCAGCTCTATACCCGATTTAAACTTTGTTGAAATTCAAAATAATAAAGACCAAGGGTTCTGTTGTGGAGCAGGAGGAGGTAGAATGTGGATGGAAGAATCCGGACAAAAAGTTAATCATAAACGCGTTGATGACTTTCTAAAAACCGAGGCAGACACGATGGTAGTTTCATGTGGTTTCTGCATTCAAATGATGGAAGAAGGAATATCTGCTGCAGGACAATCGGATAAAAAAAACGCTATAGATCTATTGACACTAATTGACAAGTCTACATAAAAAAACACCTAAAAATACCTTACTAAACTGAATGATTAAAAAAACACCTAAAAAACGTGCTCCCACAAAAACTTCACCGTTCGGTACGAGCGGACGAATAAATCATGATTCAACCGCATATTATTCTAGATCCATGCAGCCAAAATTATATAAAAAAACAAGCTACGATTTAGTAAATGAACAAATTCTCCCTACTGAAATAGTAAACAAAATACACTGTACAACATCAGAAAATATGAGTGAAATCCCAAATGGATCCATACATTTAATGATCACTTCCCCCCCTTACAATGTAGGTAAAGAATATGATAAAGATTTATCAACAGAGGAGTACACATCACTCATTCAAAAAGTTTTGTTTGAAACATACAGGGTTTTAATCGACGGAGGTAGGGCTGCTGTAAATGTGGCTAACTTAGGGCGAAAACCGTACATTCCCCTGCATAGACTGATCATTGAGCTCGCCTATAAAGCAAATTTTGAAATGCGGGGTGAAATCATTTGGAACAAATCGGCAGGATCCGGTGTGTCCACTGCTTGGGGTAGTTGGATGTCAGCGTCCAATCCAACGCTGAGGGATATTCACGAGTATATTCTCGTCTTCCAAAAACCTCCCTTCGGAAGAAAAACCTCAACGAAACAACCATCAACGATAAGCAAGGAACAATTTCTCGAATATACAAAAAGTGTATGGAGTTTTCCTCCTCAGTCAGCAAAAAAAGTTTCTCACCCTGCTCCTTTTCCTGTTGAACTACCAAAAAGATTAATCCAACTTTACTCGTTTAAAGGAGACATTGTACTAGACCCGTTTATGGGGGTGGGTTCTACTGCAATAGCCGCGCTTGAGTCAGATCGAAAATATATAGGATATGAA
>PCAX01000009.1 GCA_002730795.1 Chloroflexota bacterium | reverse complement strand
CTGCCTGTTGTTTCAGTCGGTTTCGATCGAACACGTATATCAATGGGAGATCGACGTATTTTATCGCCAGTTTGTAATTCAGCAGCTTCACCATCAACAGTTATAGTTATAGAATTCGATACCTCGTTAATCAGCGTCAATTTAACAAGTGCAATTTGGTTTACCGAACTATCTGTAGGATTAATTTGCCAATCGTATAAATTCCCTTTTGTGTCCGCCCCGCTGTAATTCAGATAATTTATCAACAAAGGTCTTTCCGCCCTCATCCATAGAGAACGCCCAGCTACATATAACGGATCACCTCCGAATGGGTCCATTATCATAATCGGTATGGAAATCGCCGCCACAAGTATGGATATTATCGTTATACCAATTAATATAAGGGGTCTTGATTCTTTCAATGTTTTTAGTTGGCGCCTAGCCAAAACATTGCCGCCTGCGTCAATATCTACATACTCTCTTCCCGTTTCTCCGGCGGACGTATTTTTTAGTTTATAATTTATAAAAACACGAACTATCCCCGACTCATAGCTTTCGATATTATCTACTTCCCACTCCAATTCTCTAGACCTGATAGAAGGACCATAATCATATTTATTTGACGCTACATATTCTAAAGCTATTTTTTTTTGGGTTTCACTTATTTCATTTGATTCTGAAGATTGGTTTGAATCAAATTTTTCAGCGGAAGGTTTATTGTTTTCTGGTTTTTCGGTAGTCATAATAATTTATTTTTTCCGAGTTAAAAGGTTACATGAGAAAAATTATTTTGTACCTCAAATATACTTTCATGTAGACATAGAAGCGAGTTGATTCAACACTTCACGTAAAGCTTCTATCGTCCTATCTACATCGTTTTCAGTCGTCTCCCGTCCCATTGAAAACCTGACACTCCCTACGGCTTCATCGCGAGACAAACCCATTGCCATAAGAACGTGAGACGGTTCTACCGATGCGGAACTACATGCACTACCACTGGATGCTAAAATCCCCTTGAAATCCAACCCCAGAATTAAAGGTTCCCCCTGAAATCCATTAAAGGAAAAGTTCACTATCCAAGGGACTTTAGAATTAAAGTGCCCGTTTAATCTACCTTCTGGGGCAATTTTTTTTACTCCATGAATTAATTTTTTCTGCAATCCGACCATAGTAGAATACTGTGAAAGGCGTTCCCGTTCCGCCAGGGTAATTGCTACGCCCAGCCCTACAATAGACGGAACGTTTTCAGTTCCAGACCTTAGGCTCCGTTCCTGACCTCCACCGGTCATCAACGGCGATAACTCCGTACCTTTTTTCACGTACAAAATGCCGATACCTTTGGGAGCGTGTATTTTGTGCCCTGAAATACTGAGCATATCTACTCCCAATTTATTTACGTCCAAATTTAACTTACCCGCAGCTTGAACCGCGTCCGTATGTATTAAAACATTTTCAGCCGAACTTTTTGAGGAATTTTTTATAATACTAGATATGGCTTCAATATCGTTTACCGCTCCCGTTTCATTGTTAACGTACATTACGCTAACCAATTTCGTTTCAGGCCTCAAAGCGTCTTCTACTAAGTGGGGATCAACAGTTCCATCAGGGTTAACTCCGATGACAGTGGTATTCCAACCTAAGTCATTTAGTTGAATAAAGGAATTTAAGTTGGCATGATGCTCTGTCGCAGTAGTCACCATATGACCAACATTATTGCCCTTCAGAGCAACACCCTTTATGGCCATATTATTTGATTCTGTTCCACCACTCGTAAAAAAAATTTCAGATCGTCGACACTTTAATACTTTCGATACCTGATCTCTTGATATTTCGATAGCATTTCTAGATTCCGAAGCAAACCCGTAAAGACTTGAAGGATTTCCATAGTTTTCAGAAAAATATGGTTCCATTTCTGCAAAAACTTCTTTTCTCAAAGCAGTTGTCGCAGCATAATCCATATATATGTGGTCATCCATGTCAAATCCTGTAAATTAAAGTGTTTTAATTATTCATCAATAACACACTCTACACCCGTCATTAATTGAAGAATTTTAATATTTTCAGACAAAATAAACGGGTTTTTATGCACATAAATTGCATATCATTAATGGAACCAAGTCAAATTCCCAATCATAAACCGGAGATTATCAATTGATAACCGTTGAACATATGTCAAAAAGTTATGGGCCCTTTCCAGCGGTGATCGACGTGTCCTTTGAAGTATTAAAAGGGGAAATAGTCGGATTCTTGGGCCCTAACGGCGCCGGTAAAACAACAACGATGCGGGTTATCACCGGATACACCCCTCCCTCAGTTGGAAAGGTAACGGTTGGGGGTTATGATATCGTAACCAACTCACTTGACGTTCGAAAACAGATAGGTTATCTACCGGAAAGTGTTCCCCTTTATCTAGACATGTCAGTAACTGACTATCTTACATATATGGGGTCAATTAGAGGCATGAACAAGGCCGAAATAAAGCAAAGGCTACCGGAAGTTATCGATGTCGTGAAATTAGGTGAATACAGGAACACTTTGGTTGGAAGATTATCAAAAGGATATAGGCAAAGAACTGGGATAGCTCAAGCAATCCTTCATGATCCTGACGTCCTGATTTTAGACGAACCGACTATAGGAATCGATCCAATACAAGTCGTCGAGACGAGAGAACTGATAAGTGAACTTGGTAAAGAACATACAATGCTTATAAGTTCTCATATTCTCCCTGAAGTCAGTGCTATTTGTCCTAGGGTGTTGGTTATAAACGACGGAAGAATCGTTGCAGATGATAGCCCCGATAACCTTTCGGAAAAGTTACAACATACCGAAAGAATAGAAATTAGTGTTAATAACGCGAAACCAAGTGAAGTTGTAACATTACTTAGAGATATCCCTGATGTAATAGACGCGAGAACAGATCAGCGTGCACAATCTTTGCAAAAAGGAGAACGAGAAGGGACTACGCCTTTTATCGTGGATGCGAAGCCAAATTTGAGATTATCGGAGGAGATTGCCAAAACTATTATCGAAAAAGGATGGGGGTTATCCAATCTAACACACCTTCCAATGACTTTGGAAGAAATATTCCTTGAGTTAACTACAGACGAAAGCAGAGAAAAAATAAATTGAAAAACATAGCAATCATTTCATCTAAAGAAATAAAGACATATTTTTCATCGCCAATGGCCTACGTTGTAGCTGCTGCTTTCATGGCAGTAACTGGTTTCTTTTTTGTCGCATCAATATCAAACGCTTTTGCGGAAGCTTCTATTAGAGGATTTTTAGCCGGAGCAGTATTTTTTCTNATTCTTATGGCNCCTGCTTTGACTATGAGACTTCTGGCTGAAGAACAAAAACTGGGNACATTGGAACTACTATTAACTTCCCCTGTGAAAGAGTACGAGGTAGTTTTAGGTAANTTCATTGCAGCTTTNTCAATGGTTTTCATAATGTCGCTNCTNTCTCTTTANTTTGTAGTATTATTATTCNTCTATGGNGANCCGGATATAGGACCTATATTGAGTGGTTATCTAGGNTTACTNCTTTATTCNTCTTCTGCCCTTGCAATAGGGCTTTTTGCTTCGTCTCTCAGTGGAAACCAGATAGTNGGNTTGATAGTNGGAGCCGGTATATTGACGGGTTTGTCGGTAATTGAATTTGTATCGGAAAGATTTACGGGAATGGTTGCCACCATTCTNGATAATCTNCAACTTGGAGCTTCTTTTTCNGTCTTTGATGCNGGGAGTTTTGGGGTNGCGGAAAGTGGTCANTTNGCTGACTTCGCTANAGGGATAATNTCCACCNTTGATGTAATTTANTATCTGTCCGTATCAGTAATTTTCTTAGTACTAACCGTACTGATTCTCGAATCAAGACGTTGGAGATAAGGAAAAACATGTCTACACACAACGATAATTCATCGCAACANAGACCAACCCAAGACGAAGCTCATGAACGGAAAACANTACTTGAAATANTAAAAANCAGTACCCGATCAATTAANCCAGCCATATTACTTACTGGGNTCGGTNCTCTTNTTATCGGTTTGNTAGTGTGGATTTTTTTACGTGGANTTGAAACACCTGCTTNCATAGTAATGGGCTTGGGAGCCGTGATATTGCTGATATACGGAATTATTTCCCTNANTGAAGTNAGAGGNGTTTTTTTTGGAAGACGAGGNAGNTACGGATTAAACACAACAATAATATTTGTTGTCGCATTAACAATAGCTATTATTGGAAACATAACGGTNTATCTNACNATTACNANAACCAATCCNCCNAATTGGATGCGAATAGACACGACNGCTACCAAACANTTTTTATTGGAAGAGCGGGTGGTGAATATTTTNAACAANATGAAGGAACCAATTCATATAACAGCATTTTTCACNGAAGACACNACTCANGATATNGCTGCTTCAAGATNCACTGAAGATCTTCTAAANGAATTNAAACGTCGNTCAACNNCCCATGANCTAACCTATGAAATTATTGATCCGGAAATAAANCCNAACNCNGCTAAGGATTATNGNGTTAACCGATTTCCAGCTCTAGCTATAGAAGGAATCGACAGNCGACGAACAGAAGTTGTATTTGGATTAAACCCNTNAGATACCAANCAAGTTTTCACTGAGCAAGANATTGCAACCGGTCTAATCATAGTAAACCAAATNGCCCAAAAGAAAATAATTTTCNTCACCGGTCATTCAGAANGAGANGTAACTGACGNAACAGGGGCTGATGGATTCGGATTAGCNGGTAANGCCCTACNGCGGGAAAATTACATNATACTCAACGAAACACTGCAAGAACTTGGNATNNGACTGNGNTTAGANGATCCNACAGAAATACCAGCCGTNATTGTTATANCCGAACCATCACAAGACCTACTACCAATTGAAGAAANTATTTTGCTTGAATATGCTCGGATTGGTGGTTCGATAATAATCACTATTGANCCAAACAATACNTCCGANNCTATAAANGGATTNCTATCNAGATATGGNGTTGCNATAGGNGAAGGAGAAGCAGCNGATATAGCGAGTTTTGTAGCTCCTAACCCAACTTTTTTGCAAGTAAAGAAAAGTAACGGTCAATTNCCTCCACACCCAATAACTTCAGATTTTGAAGTNCTTTACCTTCCTGGATCAACNCATTTCGCTTGGTCCATAGATCCNGAAACANTTCCNCTCCANAACGGTACTATTCCAATAATTCANCANTATTTTCTAGCGTCNACCACACTTAATAGTTGGTCAGAAGAAGATNCGGAAGTGCTNANTTTNGATATGGAACAGGANCAAGCTGGGCCTCTTCCTGTAGCCATTCTAGTAACCGCCATTAGNGAACTTTCGGGGGTTNTCGACAGTNAAAANTCNGAATCTCCCCCTGAAACAAACATCGTNCTNATTGGAGANACNGATTTTGCNAGTAATCAATACTTTGGTTCGGCTAATAACGCNGACTTATTTGTCAATTCAGTTAACTGGTTGGCACAGGATTTTGAGCTGATTTCCATTAGAAGTAAAACATCTGCAACTAGGCAGTTATTTTTAACTAAAAATGAACTTGATTTTATTCGATGGTCTGGGTGGCTGCTCATGCCGGCGTTGATAAGTACTTTTGGATTTTGGCACTGGTGGCGTAGGAGATAGTTTTTGAATCTGAGAATATCTCTTATCTTAGTAATTTTATTGTCTTACCTCTCTATTGGGGTCACTTGTTTTTTCACTCAACGTACGTCAACAGTAGCCGATGCGGATCCCCCATTCTTTTATAATCTGGATTCCGACGATATAAAAACAATCAGTGTGGAAACAGGAGGAAAGAGAGGAGCGTGGTATTTTAACGAAAAATTCGATAGTTGGTTTTTTGAACAAGAAAAAGATATTCCCGCTAACTTATTTAGATGGGGAGGCATAACTCAGTTACTTGGTGGTCCAAAAAGCCAAAGAGTGATAAAGTCACAAATTGATAATCTGTCCGATTATGGTCTAGATAACCCATTAATGGTTATAACCGTCGGACTTGTTGATGGTACTAGTATCGTACTTCTTCTAGGTGATCTGACCCCTGACGCAAACGGACATTATTCAATGGTCGATGGGTATCCTCAATTGGTTCTAGTCGACTCAACCTGGGGTAACATTTTTGAGAGGTTGGTAAATGATCCCCCATATCCAAAATGGTTTTACACAATGGACCCAAACAGGTCAAAAGAAATTCTATTGTTTCAGGGTAATGAAGTGGTCGTAGGATATGGGTACGATAAAAAAGAAGAACACTGGTTCGTTTGTGACATCCCTCTCCTTGACGACCCTTGTAATGGTGAAAAAAAAGCCGACAATGAGAAAATTAATAAGTTTTTGGAACATTTCGGAAACCCCTTGATAGATGGGGCTGAAGAACTGAAACTTCGTGATGAAGAGGATTTTGCCAAATATGAGGCTGGTAAAGATTCACCATATGTCGCTATAAGAATTGAAAAACAGTTANAATCAGGCGTGACCGAAGTNACACGAACTACCATGACTATTGGAGGTTTGACGCCGGATNGAAATTTCCGTTATGCTGTTGCCAACGAAAGCTCTGATGTAATTCGCATAGACAANCAATGGGCNGANCAANTACTCGACGCATTCAAAGGTCCAACCTTNAAGTTGACTGANATCGACTAGGTCGTTAAATTCTTATATAGCTGTGGCAAACGCTCTGGTAATTGGTTAATGTCCGGAAGCACCTCGTAATTAAAATCGTCCATCATTACTTTGAGATAATCGTGCCCAGATTTATCCACTGTAAGACAAAATGGTATTATTCCTTTTTCACGCGCTTCTAATAATGCTTTCCGAGTATCATGGACAGCATATTCCTTTTCCACACCTTCACGAGAGTAACCTCGATCCTGAGGCCTACCATCAGAAATTAGGAATAAAATCCTCAAACGAGAATCTTGAGATTCCAACTTAGTTATGGTGTGCCTAATGGCGGGACCCATTCTAGTAGCATGAAGGGGGGCAATACGATCAATTCTTCGTGGTACCATTTCCGAATACTTTTCTTCAAGGTCCTTAATGACGTAAAATTCTACATTTTCTCTTCCGTAGCCCGAAAACCCAAAAATTCCATATGTATCTCCCAGCGCCTCAAGAGCATTAACTAACATAACGATACCTTCTTTTTCCACATCAACTATCCGCTTGTAAGTTTTCCTTAACCCCTCAGAGCGCCTAGACCTCAACCATGCCATGTATTCTACTGGGTCATCAGGGGCTCCCCAATCGTCATTGGATTTCCGATTTTCATCGATCGCTTCAGCAGTTGAGGCAGACATATCGAGCAAAAAAGAAACTGCAACAGAGCGTTCAGTTTTGTTTCTTCTCCAATAAAGTTTTTCATCAGGACTGACACCAGCTCTTAAATCTACAACTGCCTCTAATACCGCATCGAGATCGTGTTCTTCTCCATCAATCAATCTCTTCTGTTTTCTATACATTTCGGGCACTACGAGTTCAAACTGTTTTTTTATTTTATTCATCAATGAACTGTTTTCTGCTAGAGTTTGATTGTAAAAAGAAGGTTCCCCATCAGTCATAATTTTTTCATTGACCAAACACCATTTACTTTTATAGGAATTCGCGCGAAAATCCCATTCATCATAGGGAAAAGAGTTTTGGTTAGTAGCATTAAGTGGCCCACCATCCTCTTCAACGTGTTGTAAAGGACCATCACGAAAGTCTTGATTGTCGGGATTTTTTTCAGATAATTCTTTCAACAAATTCTCGGCCATTTCCTGAATTTTTTGTTTAGTGGCATCGTCCATTTCTTCATTTTCCAGTTCCATTTCTGGAGAGTTTTCCATCATTTCTTGCAATTGTTCTTGGGTAATAGTACTGCTATCCAATTCATCAGCCGCCAATTCATTCGAAAATTCCATTTGCGATAATAACTCAGATAACTCAGGTTTGAATTCCCCTCTATAATCAACCTCCTGGGGAGAGGAATAGTCATCTTCTCCTTCAGTTTCACCACCTTCATCATTACCGTCTAAATTATCAAAAGACAACGAGTTCAAAAATTGATCCATTATTTCCTCTAATAAATTATCCTCAAAATTTTCCAAAGGTTGATCAATCGATTCATTTTCTTCTGGTAATGTTTCAAAATCTTTTTCTTGTAATTCATCATTTTCTACCGGGTTCAATACCGAATAAATCCTTATTGTAATTTCGGCGGCATCCTCTACAGTGACCCGTGGTGATCTCACTAACCTCAATAGGTTCCTGATCTTCTCGGCTTGTTCAATGTATTTCAAGGGAACTTTTAAGTGTTGTTTTTGTCCGAGACTTATTCTTATTAGTAGTTCTACTAGAGCTTCTTTCGCTGGCAATTCCGTGATATCAGGTCGGTTTTCAAGTGAAACAGTTTGGACATGTCTATAGGTTTCACTTATTCCAATATATTCAGATAACACGAGGCTATCCACTCTTGTACTTTCAACAATAGTGAACACATCTAAGGCTAATTTCCTATCATTGAACAAATCAAAAAACCTACCTATTTGGGTCAAAAATTCTTTGTCGCTATCTATTGGAGATTGTTCGTCAAGGTCGCCTATGGTTTCCTTTTTTTTCTTTTTGATCGCTTCTTCTAAAACCACTCGCATATCTGAAGATAACGTAGACTTCTTTTCAAAATTAAACCTAAAGGACCCAAATTCAATATGGGATATCTGATGTGTAGATATTACTTTTAGAAAATCAAAATTTTCCTGTTTTACCGTACTTCGTTTTATAACCGAAGGTAAATATATGACCGACCCTTCGGTTGTTGGAAGATCTCCTTCAAACCATCCTATGTTTTTTTCAATTAAATTTTGAGATGCTTGTATATCTATTTCTTTTCCTGAAAGAGCGTGGCAATACATACGCAAGATATCTTGAACACGAACTAATTCAATAGAAGATGTTAGCGATTCAACGGAATCTACAGAATCCTGGGATTCCATACTAAAATATGCACTAGCCGAACCAGGATTGACTTGGGAATGTTCTAGACCGTGTTCACTCCATTTTAAGAGCTGCTCGAATGTGATTCGTTCACTAAGTGACGGCACTGTTTTTAAAAAGACTAATAAAGACTCAGAGGATACCTTCAATATTTGATCACTTATTTCCAGGAATTTCTGCCTATTTTGTGATCTAATGATGGTTAAAGCTTTTCCGCCCAATTCCAATACAGCAGAAGGGTCTATATCGCCCGTTTTCAAACTGCTTGTAGATAAATTTAGTAAAAGTCGTCTTTCCATGGAAGGCATAGTGACAAGGTTTCGTGAAATCGATTCAAACATTTCTGAAGTTAATCTCCAAGAGCGATCGGCAACCATACCCATTAAGTCCAACAACAATGAAACTTCTTTTGGCATTTTTGGAAACAAATCCATACTTTTTTCCAAAGCACCTGTAGCTTGGTCGTAAGAACGTCTTGAAAGAAGTTCTAAAAACTCTCCAAATTTTGTGAAATCTTCAAAATTTATAGTTTCTAAAATTTGTGGAGTGGCTTCGAAAAATCGGCAAGTTAATGAGGAAGACTTCCAGGTTCCCTTGTACAAAGCCCTACAGATTGATGCCCAATCATCTATGTATCTCGGCCTAAGCCTTAATAACGTTTCTGGGGAACTCTTAAAGTAAGCGACCGCCATCGCAGGTGAATCGCCAGAAAGACTATACCCTGTCCTACCCCACCTCAGAAGTTGTCCCGACGGTAACTGTCGCTGTACCTCCGGTGTGGCAGCAAAGTATTCAACAGACGCTTCCCATGATCGAACGGTAACTTGAGCAATATCCAATCCTATTTGGGCCCATTTATTAACTACCTCTTGATCCAATAATCGTTCTGACAAAATCTTTTCTGATTCATCATATTGCTGAACAACCTCAGCGGGAAAGGTCAATAATCTTTCCCTTATTTCAGGTTTTTTTTGTTCCAATATATTTTCTCATATGGTAGTTAACATTAGATATAATCCTCGCCGTTGCGCCCCAAATAACTCTATCATCAACTACGTATGCTAGCTGTTTCATTTGATTTTTGTAATTGATTTGTCTGCATGTCTCTGAACTTATCAAAACGTTAAACGGCAACAACATATAATCGTCAACTTCGTTACCATTTATCCTAAGTGAATATTCATTATCCAAAACTCCAACAAATGGCACAACGTAATAGCCAGACGTTGTTTTTACTGTTTCTAACCTTCCCAAAAGGTCAATAATAGAAGGATTCAGTCCCACCTCTTCACGAATTTCTCTTAATGCCGTTTCTGAGTAGTTTTTGTCCTCTTGATCAACTTTACCTCCTGGAAAAGCCCATTCGCCTGGATGGTTCCGGAGATTTCGGGAGCGTTTGATCAATAGTAATTCTGGGTTTAATTTTGTAAGATCAAACAAAACCCCTACGGCAGCCATATTATCCTCGTACGCATCTATATTTTCATCCACATTCAAGCCCTTTATACTATTAAGCAAATTTTGCTTAAACATATTATTGAAACTCATGGAAATATAGACGTCACTACTTCGTTCAAACTTCTTTGAATCTGAAGATCATCAGTTATACCCCATGTTACTGCAACCTGACATGCCCGCCTTTCAGAAACACCTTGTTTAATTAATTTACCAGCGTAAATTAATACTCTAGTACTTGCCCCTTCTTCCAATCCATGTTCCCTTAAATTTC
Organism: Chloroflexota bacterium; assembly: GCA_002730795.1. Taxonomy (GTDB): domain Bacteria; phylum Chloroflexota; class Dehalococcoidia; order Lucifugimonadales; family Lucifugimonadaceae. The sequence continues at coordinate 9,252 of PCAX01000009.1, read as the reverse complement.
TGATTTTAGCTCCAAGTTTGGCCAACCTTTGGGCAATTTCGGAAGCTACTCCTGATTCATGTTCAATTATTTCGGATTCTCGCTTTTCGTCAGGAAAATTAAATTCAAGGGCAACGAATCGTTGCCTTGTACTGTGCTTAAGGTCCTTCATAGCGCTTTGATAACCGGGATTATATGAAACGACCAACAAAAATCCTTCAGACGCGTCAATGACCTCACCAAGTTTATCTATAGTTAAAGTGCGTCTGTGATCTGTTAAAGGGTGTATGATCACAGTGGTATCTTTACGGGCTTCTACAACTTCATCTAAATAGCATATAGCACCAACTTTCACAGCCCTTGTTAGGGGACCATCGATCCACCTCGTACCATTCGCATCTAGTAAATAACGTCCAATCAAATCTGATGCGGTCAAATCTTCATGACATGCCACAGTGACCAAGGGTACATTCTGACGCTGTTCTTTTTTTTTGGCGCGATTTGAATTTGTAGGAGAATTTTTGCTAAGTCGCCAGGCCATGTATTCAACAAATCGTGTCTTACCCGTACCAGTTGGACCCTTTAAAAGTACTGGAACCCGCTGGGCATAAGCTGCTTCGAACACTTCGATTTCATCACCTAAAGGTACATAAAACGGTTCATCTGTAACGTAATATTCCTCTATTTTTTTTTGATCATATTTGTTTGAAATTGTCATCATTAATTAAAACTTTCATTAAGTTTATTTTCGATACTATTTATCAATTCTATGGTCCGGTCTCGTAATTTTGAAAGATCTTGCGAGTTTTCTATCATTTTATATGATCCTGTTTTGTTAAATTGAGATATATCTTGTGCTGAAATCCGCTTCAAGGCAGCCTCGGTCGAAAGACCACGCTCTTTTGTCAATCTTTCCATTTGAAGATCTTTGGAACATCGCACCACCCAAATTTCATCCATGTAGCAATCCCAACCAGCTTCAAACAGCACCGCAGCTTCTATAATTAAAACTTTTTCTTTATTTACTTTATGGAGGTTTATTTTCCTTTTTATTTCAGATTTTATGTATGGCCAAACAATTTGTTGTAATTTTTTTAGTTTTGTTTCATCAGAAAAAACGATATCACCTAAAGCAGATCGATTTATTTCGTGATTATCTAATAAAATATTTGTAGAAAAACGTTCTATTATTTCGAGATAAATGTTTGTACCAACATGATATGCGTTATGACCTAGTTCGTCAGCATAAACTACGGAATACCCAGAAGCCTGACATGTTTTTGTAACTTCAGATTTACCAGTACAAATACCACCTGTTATTCCCACTGTAAACAAAATTTACTTCCGTTCTTATAAGATTAAAAACAAATTAAGTAAAAGAACTCCATAACTAACAGAAATCTACCATCAACACATGAAAAAACATAAAACACATTTTCGAGATATACCATCAGTCGATGCAATCCTTAACCATTCAAGATTATCAGATAAATTCAAATTAATGGACTACCAATCAGCAAAAACCGTCGCAAGGCGTTCACTCACTCGACTTAGAGAATCCATAAATAATAACGAACAGGTTATCATCGAAGACTTTCTGGAAGCATACTTGAACTCTTTTATGGAATTTTTACGTGAACAACCTTTACAGCCGGTGATTAATGGGACTGGTGTAATTTTACATACAAATTTAGGGCGAGCTCCTATTTCCCAAAATTCGATGAATGCAGCTATTGCAGCCGGATTGGAATATTCGGCTTTGGAAGTTAATCTTTCAGATTCAACTCGGGGAGGAAGAAACGAAGTTATATCTACATGTCTAAGCGTAAGTACTGGTTGTGAACGGGGATTTATAGTAAATAACAATGCATCAGCAACTCTTCTGGCTTTATCTACTATGGTCGATAATAAGCGAAACGAAGTTATAGTTTCAAGGGGGGAATCAGTTGAAATAGGCGGAGGTTTTAGAATCCCTGACATTATTGCAGCATCAGGAGCAAAAATTATCGAAGTCGGGACAACAAACAAGACGTATCTTTCTGATTACTCAAATGCTATAACCAATCGAACTGCGGCTATTTTGAAAGTTCATACAAGTAATTTCATCGTAAAAGGTTTTGTACATACACCAAAGTTAATTGATATTGCAAAAATGGCGAAAACTGTTCGTTTACCTCTTATACATGACATTGGATCCGGTTGTTTAGTTGACACTAGAAAATATGGATTGACGAAAGAACCAATGGTTCAAGATTCTGTTACTGCAGGAGTTGATTTGACTCTTTTTTCCGGAGACAAACTGTTAGGAGGAATACAATCAGGTCTAATAGTTGGAGAAAAATCTGTGGTTTCCCGTATGGAATCTCATCCTCTAGCAAGGGCGTTCAGAACAGATAAACTTACTTTGGCAAGCACTATATCGACAATCAAATCATATATAAAAGGCACGTATGAAGATGAAATACCTATCTGGAAAATTGTCAGCCAGAGTATTAGAACATTGGAAAGGAGAGCAAATACAATATGCAAAAAATCAGAAATAGGTGCCGTAATTGACGGATCTTCAGTCTTGGGGGGCGGCTCCATGCCCGATCAAACGATACCGACAAAACTGATAAGAATAGATTGCGATGAAAAAACACAGAATATACAAAAACAATTAGTTAATTCACGTCCATGTATAATGCCGCGAATATCTGATGGTAAAGTTTACATTGATGTTCGAACCGTTTTAGAAACGCAAGATGATTTACTAATAAATTTGTTAATTGATTTGTTGGGAGGGAAATAATGCCAAAAAGGAAACATCGTCCTAGGCCGAAGAAGGTGGATTCACATATCGTTACTGGATCGCCATCCCACATTAAAACAAACATCGACTTACATGGATTATATCCAGATCAATTACCCAAACAGTTAAATGAATTTATTGAATCAGCTCATGAATCTGGACTCTATACAGTCCGTATTATTCACGGTCACGGCCAAGGGATTTTAAAATCCGAAACGATTAAATTCCTGGGAAAGAATCCTAAAGTTTTGCGTTGGTATGCTGCTGGACCAGCAGAAGGTGGTTATGGGGCCACTATCGCGGAATTAAATTACGGAGGGCACAAACCATTCAATAGGAAACATACTAATTCGATAACACCAAGGTCATTAACAAAACAACACTCAAGTGATCACTAATATTAATTAAACGAATGAACCTGTTCGAAGCAAATAAAAAAAAGATTTTAGAGAAAACTTCGCCTCTTTCTACCAGAGTAAGGCCTCACAACCTAGAGGAATATGTTGGGCAAAATCATTTGATTGAGCCAGGCACCACCTTACGAAATGCTATAGACCGAGATAACGTGCCGTCAATGATCTTATGGGGCCCAGCTGGCGTCGGAAAAACGACATTGGCAAAAATTATATCGACGACAACCCAATCCTTCTTTGTACAACTATCTGCTGTTACGTCGGGGGTTAAAGAGGTAAGGAAAATAATAGACGAATCCGAATACAGGCTGGGGGAATTATCTCAAAGAACAATACTTTTCATTGATGAAATACACAGGTTTTCTAAATCCCAACAGGATTCACTTCTGTCGGGAATAGAAGACGGTGTTATAACACTAATAGGAGCTACTACGGAAAATCCCTCATTTACCATAATAAATCCCCTATTATCTAGGACAAGAACTTTCACTCTCAATCCACTATCAGAAACAGACCTATTACGTGTCATAGATAGAGCATTACATGATCATATCTCTGGCATGGGAGACTTTAACGTGGATATGAATAATGCGACGAAAAAACACTTGGCAAAAATGTCTAATGGCGATGCACGGATACTTCTTAACACATTAGAATTCGCAATAATAAATAATCTTAACAATAATAGTAGCAATATAACTATTTCGGGAATAAATGATGCTTTGGAACGGACTACTAAATACGATCGATCAGGAGACGCCCATTATGATTCAATTTCAGCATTCATAAAATCAATTAGAAGTTCAGACCCCGATGCTGCTATATATTACCTTGCAAGAATGATAAATGCCGGCGAAGATCCTCTTTTTATTGCCAGACGTCTTGTAATATCGTCAGCTGAGGACATAGGATTAGCCAACCCAAATGCCCTAGCGGTAGCCATAGCAGCTCAACAAGCTGTTTCTTTTATAGGGATGCCCGAGGGAAGAATACCCCTAGCGGAAGCAACAATATTTTTGGCTTCATGCCCCAAAAGTAACTCAGCGTATAATGCCATAAATAAAGCCATGGAATTTGTGGCGTCAAACCAAGATTTTGATATACCCAAACACCTAAAAAATGCTCCAAACGATTTTATGAAAAAATTAGGAAATTCGGACGGGTACAAATATTCACACAATTATCCAGGTAACTTTATTCAAACCACAAATCTACCTAAAAAAATGTCTAACCATCGTTTTTATGTTCCAGGTACAACAGGGAGCGAAAAACAAATCAACAAAAGGCTTAATACCCTTTGGAATAACAAGTACGAGAATTAACGATCATTTCCTGCTATCACTAATCCCATTATCTTTTCCATACTTAAAAGTGTAAAGTCGATATCTTCGTTCGAAATGCTTCGGTGTGTTACCATCCTTAAATCATCAACCCCTTTGTTAACGTAAATACCACTATCATATAGTTGTTCAGTTATGATCCCGCCCTTTCCAGTGGGAACTTGAAATCTTACGATGTTTGTTTGAATTCTGTCAGCGTCAATAGTTAAACCCGATATGTTAGCTAGACCGTAAGCCAATTTCTTAGCATTAACGTGATCTTCTTCAAGCCTCTGTATCATGGTTCTGATAGCGACTCGACCTGCTGCCGCTATAACTCCCACTTGGCGCATACCAGATCCAAGCATTTTTCTCCATCGATTAGCCCTGTCAATAAAATCCTTATCTCCAGCCACTATACTTCCTATGGGACAAGAAAGGCCTTTAGAAAGGCAAAACGTTACGGAGTCAATCGTAGATAACATTTCTATCGGGTTAATTCCTAGGTAAACGACCGCATTAAAAAGCCTCGCACCATCCATGTGAACATTCATCTCATGGTTTTTCGCAACTGAAACCATCGAATCTATTTCATTGGGAATAAGAACTCTACCACTAGTAGAATTATGAGTGTTTTCCAAACACAATAATTTACTGGGCGCCTTATGGTAATCACGGGGTTTGATTGATTGGCTTATGACATCTTCAGAAAAAAAACCATCTTGATTCGTTTGTATGGGATATAAAACTAATCCACCTAAGGCAGAAGCACCTCCAGCTTCATTTAGAAAAATATGACTTTGATCCCCAACCAAAACTTCATCACCACGAGTAGCCCACGATAATAGGGAAACTAAATTACCTTGTGTCCCAGATGCAACTAATAACGCAGCTTCCTTACCCAATAGTTCAGCAGCCTCTTCTTGCAGGGCATTAGTCGTTGGGTCATCACCGTAAACATCATCACCCAGCTCTGCCTCATACATAGCCTTACGCATTTCGCGGGTTGGATGGGTGACGGTATCACTCCTAAGATCTATTTTTAGCATTTTTTTTTTGTACAGTGTTATATTATTTATTAGAGATTAGAACACAGAGATTGTCTGTGCATATTTATTGTATAACTAATAATGGAAATACATAAAAACTTTAAAGGTATTTACCGAGACCCGTTTCCAACTTTGATGTTTTTCACGGCTTTAATCTCAGATCAACTGTCGAAACTATTAATAATTGCTTATCTTCCAGTTGGTCAATCCTGGCCCTCAACCGGTGTTTTTCGTTTAACTCACACCTGGAATACGGGCGCGGCATTCTCTTTATTCCAAGATAGGGGAGCAATCCTTACTGGAGTGGCCGTCATAGCCGTTATATTTATATTAATCATTTACAAATACCTCGAAAATCCTCCCTTATTGATAAGACTAGCATTTGGTCTACAAATGGGTGGAGCAATAGGAAATTTAATAGACAGGTTTAGACTCGGTTATGTGACCGACTTTATAGACGTTGGTTGGTGGCCAGTTTTTAATATAGCCGATTCTTCTATAGTTATGGGGATCACGGTAATGGCATTTTATTTCACATTCTTGCGAAACCGAAACTCAAAAACTGATGACGTGTAAATAGATGCTTGTAATCACCGTAGATCCCACTAATTCAGAAAAAAGACTCGACAACTATATTGCCCAATCTCAAGATCTAACCCGGTCAGAATCCAAACATCTCATCAAGTCAGGTCAAGTTTCAGTTAACGGAAAAATTATTTTCAAACCCGCATTTAATGTAAAATCCGGTTTTGAAATAAAAATCTCCAAAACCATTAAAGGAAACATTTGCGAAAAAATTTCTTATGACAACCTGTCGATAATATACAAAGATGAACATATTCTCGTTATAGAAAAACCGTCCGGTTTAACAGTTCACCACGGAACAAAACATAGTAGTAATACGCTAGCAGATAAACTTGTAGTTGATTTCCCGGAAATACATAAAATCGGAGAAAGAGGTAGAAACGGAATAGTTCATCGGTTAGATAAGGATACTTCTGGGTTGATGATAATTGCCCTTGAATCCTCGGCTTACAATAAACTACAAAAAATGTTCAAGCAAAGGGAAATACTAAAATATTACGTAGCTTTAGTATTTGGAAAGCTTTTGGAGCAAAAGGGAATTATAGATGCTCCAATAGGCCGGAATCCAAAAAATCCTGTTAAACAAGCATTAATTAATACAGGAAAAGAATCTATTACTAATTACGTTGTCATTCAAGAATTTGATGATGTATCCCTAGTTGAAATACATCCTGAAACTGGGAGAATGCATCAGATAAGGGTTCATTTCAGTGGCATAGGACACCCTATAATAGGAGATAGAAAATATGGGAATGGGTATATGAACAGTGTAATAAGCCGACAGTTTCTACATGCCCATAAAATTAAATTTCATCATCCGATAACTGGTAAGACAATGGTTTTAAAATCCCCATTAGCTAGTGATTTAACGAAAGTTATTGACTGTTTACAATAAATTGAAATCAACATGGTAGAATCTAAAAAAATTGAACAAGTAAATGTGAGGTATGCGCCAAGTCCTACGGGTATCCCACATATAGGAAATATACGAACTGCAATTTTTGATTGGATATATTCAAAATCAAAAAATGGTCAGTTCATTGTGAGAATTGAAGACACGGATCGATCAAGGTATGATCCACACTCTGAACAATCCATATTTGATTCGCTTCAATGGCTAGGACTCGATTGGGACCAAGGTCCAGATAAAACAGGAATTAATTCTCCATACGTACAGTCAAAGCGGAAACACTTTTACGTAGAAGCCGCAGAAAAACTTGTAAAATCTGGGCATGCATATTACGACGATACCACACCCGGAGAATTAGAAGCCTTACGAAAACGTCAAAAAGCCAACGGCGAACCTCCCCGTTATGATGGAAGAGGACGTTTTAGGTCAGAAAAAGATATTTCAAATTCGAGAGATAAAGGTTTGCCCATAGTTATCCGCTTTAAGGCCCCAAAAACCGGTAATCTGGAATTTTATGACGAGGTGCGAGGAAAAATTTCTTTTAATTTGTCAGAAATTGACGACTTTGTAATATTAAAATCCGATGGTATGCCAACTTATCACTTAGCACACATAGTGGACGACTTCGAAATGGGAATTACACACGTTATAAGAGGAGAAGAATGGATACCAAGTACTCCGAAGCACCAATTAATTCAAACAGCATTAAATATAAAACCACCTAAATACGTTCACGTCCCTCTTATTTTTGGAAAAGACAAATCAAAATTATCGAAACGACACGGAGCAAAATCCGTTTTGGAATATCGGGATGAGGGATATTTACCAGAAGCGCTTTTTAACTATTTGGTTTTACTGGGATGGTCTCCTGGAGATGATACGGAAATTATGGATAAATCAGAAATAGTCAAACGTTTTACTATAAATCGTATTTCTGAATCCCCTGCTGTATTTGACCCAGAAAAACTAGAATGGATGAACGGGATTTACATACGTAGCTTATCGACAACTAACTTAGCTCAACGAATCCTACCGTATTTGGAAAAACCCGAAAAAGATGGTGGGTTTTCGGATACCATCGAAAGACCCATAAACAGTAATTTACTTATAAAAATCGTTCCTCACATCCGCGAACGTTTAAAAACTTTGTTAGATGTAAAGGAATTGATCGATTTTTTTTATTTAGAGAGCGTTTGCCCTAAAATCGATGAACTAGTCCCAAAAACCATGGACACTGCCTCAACAGTAAAATGTTTATACGCCTCACTAAATTTGATAAAAAATGCTAAAGATTTTTCAGCCCAGTGTTTAGAAAACATTTTTCGATTACAAGCGGAAAAATTAAACTTAAAACCTGGTCAAATGTTCTCTCCTATCAGAATATCAGTCACGGGTAAACGAATAGCTCCCCCATTGTTCGAAACGTTAGAAATCCTAGGAAAAGAAAAAAGTTTCCAAAGAATCAAAAACGCCATAGATATGTTGGAGAAATGATTTAGATATTTTTTGTTAGAATGGTTACACTATAAAAAAGCAAAAAATAAATTAACGGGATTCAAAGAATTTGGTAGAAATTAAAATCAACGAAGGTGAAAGCTTTGAGGGGTTTCTTAGGAGATTCACCAAAAAGGTCCAACACGAATCTATTATTCCTGAAATAAGAAGACGCGAACACTTTGAACCACCAAGTGTTGTTAGGAAAAAGAAAGCTGCGGCAAAACTTAGGAAAAGTTTAAAGACAACCAGTAAATTCAGTTGAACCCCAACTATTCTCAATATCAAACTAAAACAAAAGCTCCGACAAATTCGGAGCTTTTGTTTTATGCGGGACAATATAATTAACATATGAAATTCGGAATAATTGTTTTCCCGGGGACTTGGAGTGATAAAGACACTTACAACGCTCTATCTAGAGTTTTGGGATATGAATCAAGTTATATCTGGCATACGGAACGCGACATTGATAGTTACGATTGCATCGTTTTGCCAGGTGGTTTTTCGTATGGAGACTATCTAAGGTGCGGGGCTATAGCTAAATTTTCTCCTATCATGGAATCAATAAAAACATTTTCCGCCAAAGGCAAACCAGTTATTGGCATATGTAATGGATTTCAAATTTTATGTGAGGCTGGCATTTTACCAGGAATATTGGTCCGTAACGATCATTTGGAATTTAGATGCCAATGGACGAATTTGTATGTTCAAA
>PCAX01000008.1 GCA_002730795.1 Chloroflexota bacterium | reverse complement strand
TTGATATTTATCGATAATGAAATCTTTTCTAAGAACAGGAACGTTGTATTTATGGGATTGTTGCGATGCTGTTTGCAGATCTTCTATGGTCCCTTTGAAATAATGAGTTTCTGTTAGGACAGATATAGCGCTGGCTCCCGATTGACAGTATATGTCAGTTTGTTCCAATGGATTCAGGGACATGTTCAAGATACCACCTGATGGCGAAGCACGTTTCATTTCTGCGATCAAAGCTGGTTTGTCACTTTTTAGAAGTGACTTGGAAAAACTAATAGCCGGAGTAGTGTTTTTACACCTTTCGACTAGTGTTTCCAATGATACTGTCGAACGAGCTGCATTAATCGAACGTTGTCGTTTTTTAACAATATCTTCAAGTATTCCGTGCNTCATTTGCAGNGTTTTGGTATATNTGNGAGNTTAACTAGAAGTTGCATTAATTAGTTGNTTTAGTTTTAATTTTGCCGAACCGGAGTCTATTGAATNTGATGCTANGNATGTTGCGTCCTGAAATGAATTCGCTTTTCCAGCAATTAATATAGCNGCCGCNGCATTTATAATAACNACATTCCTCCTTGATACCTCTGGATTTGGTGTAGGATTGTGACCGGATCCTGCTCCATCAAGAATTTCACGTATAAACGCTGCACTTTCTTCAGTAGATTTAGCGATTAAATCGGAGTTNCTTCCTTCCGGCAACCCAAAGTCAGATGGACGNGTGCGACGTCGTTTTGAGGTTTTATTTGTTACCTGATAGATTAAGGTGCTGCCCTCTATATCAATTTCATCGGCTCCTGATTCTGAGTGTACGACCATAGAATATTCTGTACCCAATATTTTCAATGTTTCGGCTATTTTTTTTGCGGTCACTTGNTCTGATGTTCCAATGACCTGTCTTTTTGCTTTTGCTGGATTTGTTAGAGGTCCAAGTATGTTAAATATTGTTCTAATGCCTATCTCAGGGCGCAATGGTCCNGCAAATTTCATTGCTGGATGAAANACNTGGGCAAACATAAATCCTATACCTATTTTTTCGATAGACTCTTTTATGACGTCAGGACCATGAGATATGTNAACACCCAAAAGTTCGAGAACNTCTGCACTACCGGTTGAACCAGACATGGCGCGATTTCCGTGTTTTGCTACNGGAATATCAGCGCCAGCAACAACTAACGCNGTTGCCGTGGAAATATTGAACCATCCTTTACTATCCCCACCTGTGCCGCANGTGTCAATCACGGGAACATTAGTTTCGACATGCAACGAAAANTCACGCATAGTTTGNNCCATGCCAGCAATTTCTTCTGGAGTTTCTCCNTTCACTCNCAATGCAGTTACAAATGATCCAAATTGNGCTGGAGTAGCTTTNCCNGTTAATATTTCTCGCATTATTTCGGATGCATTATTTTTTGATAAATCGCTTCCTTCGACAGTTCGTTGAATCCCCTCTTTAATGTTCATCTCGATANCCNCCGATCNGNTCGTATTGTCAAAAANTTTTCGAGTATTTTTTTCCCAGGACGGGTTAGAATCGATTCGGGNTGAAATTGTACCCCTTCTACTGGGAGTGNCCTNTGTCTAATACCCATAATAATTCCATTNTCAGTCCANGCTGATATTTCAAATTCNTCNGGNANATGTTTTTTTTGAACAGAAAGTGAATGGTACCGGATTGCTTCAAANGGGTTTTCGATATCAGNAAAAATGCCTTTTTTGTCATGATGAATTAATGAAGTTTTACCGTGNCGGATTTCTCCTGCATTTGCAACTACCCCTCCAAAAGCTGTAGCGATACATTGGTGTCCCAAACAAACACCTAAAAGAGGAACTTTACCAGAAAAATACTTCGCTACTTCGACNGATATTCCAGCATTATCGGGATTAGAAGGTCCNGGNGAAATNACCACATGGTCGGGATTTAATTNTGATANTTCTTTTATTGAAGTTTTATCGTTTCTAACGACTTCTACATCGGCACCAAGTTCGGCTAAATACTGAAACAGGTTATAAGTAAAACTNTCATAGTTATCAATNAGTAATAGCATTATTTTTCTTCTTCAAAATGAGCGGCAGCTACAGCTCTCTAAACAAGCANTAGCTTTGTATTGGGTTTCGTTATATTCTGANGGNGGTGACGAATCAAAAACAATTCCAGCTCCCACTTGTATATGTCCTTTTCCCTGTTTGACTATTANCGANCTTATTAATGTGCCNGTATCTACATTTCCATTTGATCCAAACCACCCAATGGTTCCACAATANGGACCTCTCCCTTCACTTTCTAATTCTGANGCTAGTTTTATNGCACGAATTTTTGGNGCTCCAGTTAAGGTGCCCATTGGAAANCCTGATTTAAGAGCGTCGATGCCTGAAANATGATCCAGCAACNNTCCAGAAACTTTGGAAACNAAATGCATCACATGTGAATATTTTTCGACGGACATTAATTTGCCTACTTCTATGCTCCCTGGTTTACAAACTCGTCCCAGATCATTTCTAGCTAAGTCTACNAACATTATATGTTCTGATTTTTCTTTTTCAGATAACAACATTTGTAATTCATTATTTTTATCAATTTCTATTATAGAATTNCTTGGAAATGTGCCTGCTATAGGGTGGATTTCACTTTTTCTGTTTATTGTNCTNGACATTAATTCAGGAGATGCTCCAACTATTTGAAAATCTCCTAGATCCATTAAATAAGTATAGGGGGAAAAGTTAATTTTTCTCAGAGATCTGTAGATTCTTTCTGAACTACAAGAGATATTCAATTCTATTCGTCTAGATAATACGACTTGAATTAACTCGCCACCGCGTATTTCCGTAATTGCATTAGTTACCATCCTCTCAAATGATTTGCGACTAGGATATGAACTATATGATCTTGATATATTTGATTTAAATTTTGCTCGTATTTCACAAAAAGAGGATAATTTGTTTTTTACGAATTCTTGTCGACTTTGCTTACTTCCATCAGTTGATTTAATATTTTTGTTGCTAATTAGGTATATCAATTGTTTTTTATTATCAAAAATTAATAGTTCCGATGGAAATATAAAAGTAGATTCTGGTACTCCCAGTGGACTGGGTTTTAATTTTCCAACGGATGGTTCGAAATAATTACAGCATTCATAACTTATATAACCAAATGCACCAGAATAAAAAGCATGTTCAAGGGCAGGTATTATAGGTGAAGAAATAGACTTATCATAGGACTCGAGTTCCGTTTTAATTAACTCGAACGGGTTTGTCTGCCCAGAAGGTTCATTTAATCCAGTTCTTAAAACTTTATCGGCAGATATACATACATATCCGAATCTGCCTTCCGTTGAAGAATTTTCGGAATGTGAATTTTGCTCAAAAATAAATCCTACGGAGTTAGTTTTGTGTAGTACGGTGTAAGCATCGTACGCCTTTATGCCAGGATTTTTAAAATACGTTATGTTGAATTTATTATCAACCGAACGAATCTTCGGCATGATCAATTGCCCTCATTAGCGGAGCCATTTTATGCAATGTTTCTCCATATTCGTTGTTCACATTGGAGTCAGCTACGATGCCTCCTCCTGCTTGTAAATACGCTTTTCCATCTTTAATAACCATGGTTCGTAAAGATATCGCAGTATCCATGTTGCCCGTATAACTTACGTACCCTATGGCACCACTATATGGTCCTCTTTTTTCTGGTTCGTATTGAGCTATAAGCTCCATTGCTCGGATTTTTGGGGCCCCAGAGACAGTACCAGCTGGGAATGCTGCTTTGAGAGCGTCTAGAGCATCATATTCCGGCGATAAATCTCCTGTTACGTGAGAAACAATGTGCATTACGTGAGAATATCTCTCTATTTCGAATTGCTGGGTGACCCGTACAGTTCCTGGATTTGAAACTCTTCCAACATCGTTTCTTCCTANGTCTAGGAGCATAACGTGTTCAGCAATTTCTTTTTCATCATTTAAAAGCTCACGTTCTAGAGCGTCGTCTTCTTTTTTAGAAGATCCNCTTGGACGAGTTCCAGCTATTGGGTGTACCGCAATTTTATTGTCTATAACTTGTACCAACAATTCAGGTGATGCTCCTACGATTTGGAAATCGCCCATTTCCAAGTAAAACATATATGGGGATGGATTAATCGTCCTGAGAGATCTGTAAAGATCGAAAGGATCCGCGGTAGTTGNTCTTGTTAAACGTTGGGATAAAACGGCTTGTATTATTTCCCCGTCATTGATCGATTTTTTGCACCCTTCAACCATCGAAGNATAGGTTTCACGGCTCATATTTGGCATATAAGAATTNGTTTTGGTAACGGTTTTTTGTTTGCTTTGGNCATAAGTTGNAACAGAGTCATAATTGATTGTCATGTCTATATGTTTATTTGGCTGTATGGGGACAAATTTGCTTCTACTCGAAGNTTTTGGGGGTTGGGATTCTAACCGATCAATCAAACTTTCTATTTTATTGGTCGCTATAGAATATGAATTTTTACCGTCAACGGTTACATCGGCATGAGCCACGACAAAAATACTATTCCTAACATGGTCAAAAATTAATAATGAGTCGGTAAACATTAACACCGACTCTGGTAATCCAATCCCGGANGATTCATCACTTATTGGCGGTACACGTGGCTCAAAATAGGATATTACATCGTACGCCAAATACCCAACAGCACCTCCATGAAATTTTGGCAAGCCTTCTACGCTAGCGTATTTTATCTTTGACATNTTTTCCTTAAGGAGTTTNAAAGGATCTTGTTTACCTTGAGGCCTGCCATCTCCTGTAATTAAAATTTTCGATGGTTCGGTTCCAATGAACGAATATCTAGCTACATTTTCCCCTCCCTCTACAGATTCAAACAAAAANGAATAAGGACCTTTACCNATTTTTAGAAATGCAGAGACAGGAGTTTCTAAATCAGCAGAAATTTGTCGGTAGATTGGCACTANGTTACANGTTTCTGTCAGTTTTTTAAAAGCGCTAATATTTGGCGTGTATTCTATCATTTAGCTAACCATAAAGAAGTTTCACTACTTAGATTACATATTTTTTGATTTTGTATAANGAGATATCTTCATGGCTTCTTTAACCTGTTCAATTGTGTCCGATGCAATNGATCTTGTTCGTTCGATTCCGGATAATAACGAATCTTCGACAACGGACATGTTTGATTCAAGCTCTTTTCTTTTTTCTCTAATTGGATTTAGGAATTTATTAATAGATGATGCCAATGCTACTTTTATTTCAACNTCCCCTATGGANCCNTTACGATATCTTTGTTTGAATTCATCGACTTGAGCTGAATCGGTGTTGAATGCATCGTGATATTGAAATAACGGGTTACCTTCAACTTTTCCAGGTATATCCGCTCTAATTCTGTTTGGATCGGTGTACATGCTGTTAACTTTTTTATTCACNGTGTTCTCATCGTCGGATAACATTATTACGTTACCCCGAGATTTACTCATCTTACTTTTNCCATCGGTACCTATTAGACGNCCAACATTCCCNACGAGTGTTTCAGGCTCAGGAAAAACGGGACTAAACATGCGGTTAAATTTNCTGGCTATTTCTCTGGTCATTTCGATATGTGGAGCCTGNTCTTCCCCGACTGGAACTAAATGGGCTCTGGGGAGCAAAATATCAGCGACTTGGCTCATTGGATAATTGTAAAAGCCTACGCTCCTACGGTCGACTGGCAGTGCATCNAATTCAGTTTTTAATGTTGGATTCCGTTCGAGCATTCCCAATGGGGTAATAAAGCTTAAAAGCATAGATAATTCTGCAAATTCTGGCACATAACTTTGAACAACAAATGATGANTTTTCTGGATCAAGTCCCACAGCTAACCAATCCAANGTTACTTTTAGNACNGAATCTCTAATTAATTCAATATCGTGAAAGTGATCTCCAAGGGCTTGGTAATCAGCNATAAGNAAATAACAATTNTAATCGTCCTGTAATTTAACCCAGTTTTNNAGTGCNCCGNTGTAATGACCCAAATGTAACNCCCCAGTTGGTCNAATNCCGGTCAATATACGTTTTTTTCTATTTNAACTTGACATTTNTNTCAGNCTAATAAAAAAGCNTCATATTATGTTATNCTGGTGCTTCCAATATAATTTATTGGATGACCTATTTCGATAATTCCANGNTGGNTGTTTAACACGTGTCANCCTAGAAGTCTCTGTTGAGGNTAACNCGTATGNTAAAANNCCATTCNTTNTTAATTATGCAATATTTNNTGGGTACTTGACTANACTGGNTAAAATAGGNAATTAANAGGATGNATAAATATGAAAGANAAAANTTCTCCTTTTGGNTCTTGGGAATCTNCAATAAGTGCAAAAATTGCTGCTGAATCAGGTATTACATTTGAAGATCTCCGTGTAAGTAAAAACAAACTNGTTTGGTTNGAAGGNAGGCCCTACGAGGNTGGNAGNTACGTGACCGTTGGNAGGGATATAAACNGCAACACCAANGATCTAATACCGNNCGGATATAANGTGAGAAATGCTGTGCACGAATACGGAGGAGCTTCGTATGCAATTCACGATGATTTNTTNATATTNGTAAANTGGGATGACCAACGNCTATATAAAGTTGTCNATCGAAGTAAGCCTCAGGNAATNACAAACTGNCCTAATATACCNAGAGGCGAAAGATACTCTGATTTNTCTATAACTCCTGANGGTAAATGGCTATTTTGTGTAAANGAATCTCATATAGNAANAGGGGANCCNGAAAACAAAATCNTTGCAATTTCATTAGAAAATCCGAACGTNANNTATGACTGTGGTACANGGAAGAGATTTTTATTCGTCNCCAAGANTTAGTAGTGATGGAACAAAATTGTGTTGGCTTGAATGGGACCATCCTAATATGCCATGGGACGGATGTGAATTACATGTGGCNGATTTNCAGTGTAATGAAAGANTTTCAATAAAAAGAGAAATTATCGTTTCAGGGGGATCAAATGAAAGCATTTTACAGCCNGANTGGGCNCCCACAGGAGNACTGTATTTNATAACGGACATATCTGGATGGTGGAATTTGTCGGTTTGGAATGGTGNCGATATNAAAAGTGTTCTAGTTGAAACAAAAGACCATGGNGGNCCTGCNTGGAGATTTGGATTTTCGACTTATTCNTTTNTGTCTAAAAATCGNNTCGCNATGAGNAGCTCAAATGGTCTAAANGGTGAGGTAAAAATCATAGNNAAAAGTNATGATGTTGTTTCTTTGGANGTTACCACATACGGAAATNACATATCTTGTCGGAGATAGNGATAATNTATATTACGTTGGTTCNTCTCCANGTACATTACCCGAAATNNTTAGACTTAAATTAGACGGTTCCATCAAAACGATAAAGAAATCNTCCGATATTGTTTTCAACGAANAATTTTTTTCAAAACCAGAACAAATATGTTTTCAAACGACTGAAAATGANGTTGCTTATGCCAATTACTANCCNCCCACNAANCCTGATTTTATTGGATTAGAAAATGAAAAACCTCCATTATTAGTATTGAGTCATGGGGGACCNACCAGTTCGTGTACAANTGCGTTGAATTTAAAACAAGTCCAATANTTTACTAGTAGAGGGTTTGCTGTAGTGGACGTTAACTATCGAGGNTCTACGGGTTTTGGTAAAGTTTACAGAGATAGCCTCAAGGGTAATTGGGGTGTTTATGATATGGATGATTGTATATCTGCCGCCCACTTTTTAGCTGATAAAGGGTTAGTAGATAGGGCTAGATTGATTATAAAGGGAGGATCTGCCGGAGGNTACACTACAATTAACGCCCTTACATTCCGAGATGATTTTGCCGTTGGAGCGACATATTATGGTATTGCTGATCTAAGTGTGTTTATTGGAGACACCCATAAGTTTGAATCAAAATATTTAGAAAGTCTCATAGGACCTTANANTGAAAANAAAANNTTGTACCATGAAAGATCTGCTATAAATTATACGGACCANCTATCCTGTCCTATGATTATATTTCAGGGTTCTGAGGATAAAATCGTTCCGCCATCTCAAGCAGAAATGATTTCAAATGCTCTGAAGAAAAAACTTATCCCATACAGTTACATACTTTTTGAAGGTGAACAGCATGGTTTTAGAAAATCAGAGAACATAATTAAATCTCAAGAAGCAGAATTATTTTTTTATGGAAAAACNCTAGGTTTTACCCCAAGTGACAAAATTGCACNCATAAAAATCGAAAATTCGGAATTTCTCCGAACTNNATANTTAAACGCNTAGATCGATNATTNTANTTGGNAAANGGNTNCTAGAAATATTTTTTTGCA
The DNA here is from genome assembly GCA_002730795.1 of Chloroflexota bacterium. Taxonomy (GTDB): domain Bacteria; phylum Chloroflexota; class Dehalococcoidia; order Lucifugimonadales; family Lucifugimonadaceae. The sequence continues at coordinate 8,941 of PCAX01000008.1, read as the reverse complement.
AGTTCAATTCGATCCTCAANTGGTGGNTGAGAATAAAANATCCANTTTANNAGTTTNTTNGGGTTTTTCCTNGATAAGTTTTGNTCAGCTAATTTTTGCATNGCGCTACAGAATTCANNNTTCATTCCAGTTATTTCNAGAGCAAANATGTCAGCGTTTTTTTCNCTTCTTCTAGAGAACCACATGGCGACAGGCATTGATACGAGGGATACCAGGGNAGTGAACANAATTAATAATGGTATNCCAGCATAATCTGATACTTCGGATAAACCGAAACGTTCATAAAATGATTCCAATAAGATAGATATGCCGTACAAACTTAAAAATATAAGAATAATTTGAACTAGTATACCNTTCCATATATCTTTTTTTACGTGGTGGCCTAATTCATGTGCCATAACNACTTCTATTTCTTCAGGTGTCATTGTTTCGATTAATGTGTCTGCAATGATTATTCTTCGTGTTCGTCCTAACCCNGTNACAGCTGCATTCGATTTCGAGGTTTTTTCACCAATTTTCCATATAAAGATCCCATTAATAGAGGTATTCAGATTGTCAGCAAGGTTCATGAGACGGTTTTTTANATCNCCTTCTGGTAAAGGTTCGAATTTATAAAACATAGGTAACAAAATCACGGGAGTGATTATCAACAAGATCATNGAGAAAATTGCCAATATTACAGAGGCAATGAACCACCAATTTTCGGGAAACGATCTTATTAAACCGTAAATTACAGATATTGTGATCACAGATAAGATAATTTCCAGNGTCAGTGACTTAGTCCAATCCAATAACCATCGCCAAAAATTCATTCGGTTCAACCCAAACTTTTTTTCTAAGAAAAAANCTGAATAATAACTANTAGGTAAAGTAATAATGCTCATTAACAAGACTATTATTATNATGAATATAGAGGGNCCAAGNATGTCAGATTCAGTTTGAAGTTTTATAAACGAACGTATGTCTATAGAAAAACCGGTAATGATTAATATAAAANGTACCCCTAAAACCGTGAAAATAGAAATGATCGAGGAACTTAGTTTTAGGCGCTCATATTTTACTGATTGATCGTTGTTGTTTTCCATGAAGTTCTTTGGACATGTGTTCTTGAACCATAAAATTACATTTGTTGGACCCAATTNTCATCTAACCTGTCAAACCTTTCATGTAATTCATTAATAACCNAATCATTTATGTTTTCTAGACTATTAATTTGGCGAATATTGTTAACTAAATGAGATGGGTTTTTTGTNCCAACAATCATTACGGATATATTTGGGTTATTTTGAACAAATTTGATAGACGTAAATATTCCNTCATCTGGTTCGGTTTCTATTACTCCGAGTGACTGCATCTTTATAGCCCGGTTTAAATAGACTTCATCATACCCCCTAACGCTTGNCAGCATTTTCTTGTTTCTGGCTTTGGCCCATGAGCCACCTGCTATAGGTCTTTTTATAATTACTCCCATTTTGCGTTCGGCTGCTTTTTCAAGTAAATTACTACTTCTNGCCCTTTGTTCCACTATGTTGTAACTCGTTTGTAACGTAGAAAATATTCCCGATTCGACTGCCCAATGTGCGTTTTCGTTGTCGCCAGAATAACCGATAAAAATCGTTTTACCAGAAGTTTTGGCATCTATNACGGCTCTGATAGCATCACCTTGTTCAAGTACGTTTTTATTACAAGAATGTAATTGAACAAGATCTAAGTGATCTGTTTTTAATCTTGTGAGGCTTCTATCAATGGAATCGGTAATAGTTTTATANGACCAATCNNCACCNGGAGAATTCNTATTAAATCCGAGANTNCCAGTAGCGTGTCCCGCTTTTGTAGCTAGAAAAAATTCGGACCTTCTTTTGGAAATTGTCTGTCCGATCAANTCTTCAGATACTCCGTAACANGATGCNGTATCCAAAAAATTGATGCCATTATCNANAGCAGTATTTAATATNTCACCAGCCTGGTCAGTTTGAGTTAAGCTNAACTCATAACCNATNTCAGCNAGNCCCATNCCCAGNTTACTAACCGAAAAACCNGTATCACCTAGGANTGTCTTTTTCAAAAGGTTACCTTGCCCATAGTTTTTTGAGAAGGTGTNACAACGAAAAAGGCCCGTTACGAAAAACGGGCCTTTTTCGTTGTTACCGTATTAGATCACGATTTCCCTATCTTAAACATCTTCGTACCGCACACTGGGCATTTGCCCTGTGTCGCTGGCCGACCGTTTTTCATTGTGATCTGCTCGGCGCCCTGCATATCTCGCTTCGCTTTGCATTTCATGCAGTAGGCTTCCATGGCTGCCTCCTGTTAACCAATAATTTCCGCCGTGATTGAACATCTTGCGATGATCTTACGACGATCCGTGTATTTGACAGTACTACATATTTAACGATTTGTCTCAAGGGTTTATAGTAAAAGCCAACAAAACAGGAAAACGCTCTGGGGGAACATGCGAATACGTGGTCTGAATAAAGTGAAATAATTGAAAAAATTACGAAGACCGTAATAAATATAATAAATAGTTGCGATTATAGTAATTATAGTAATATTGTTAATTATCACTATAAATTTCCGAAAAAAATCTTCTATTGGTTCGATTAACCTGTTTCCCACAAATTTACTAGAAGATTAGGCGCAGGATATTCGTCCATTTTATATAATTCAAATAAACAAAAATGTCGATTGTAAAAGTTCAACCGTGACTTTAATTGCGTTTAATAGAAAATACCTAGTTTGATACAAGATATAAAAAAGAAAGCCATCTCAGATTTACAGGGAATAACCTCTGTTGAATCACTTGAACAATGGCGAATCGAATACTTAGGGCGAAATAGCCAATTGACATCCATCTTACGAAATATTAGGTCTTTACCTGAAAATGAAAGAAAAACAGTAGGATCTGAAACTAACACCTTAAAAGAATTACTTCAATTTGAGTATAAAAAATTTAAGTTAAATTTAAGTAAGACAAATACTTCAACTAATTCAATAGATGTGACTCTACCTGGACGGAAAGGAAATGTTGGAGGATTGCACCCAATCACCTCGATTATTAGAGAAATCACTTCCGCTTTTGGAGATATGGGATTTAGTGTCGTTGAGGGTACGGAAACGGAATTAGAGCATTACAATTTTGATTTACTTAACATACCAGCGAATCATCCTGCTAGAGACCAATGGGATACCATTTGGTTGGACCGACCAAACCGAAAGGACAATCTATTGCGAACACATACCTCACCAATGCAGGTACGCGTAATGGAAAATACCACACCTCCTATCCGTGTAGTTGTTCCTGGCAAGTGTTATAGATATGAAGCCACTGACGCGACTCACGAGTGGCATTTTCATCAGATAGAGGGACTGGCCGTTGCTGAAAACGTCACTTTTTCTGATCTTAAGGGTACGTTGTATGAATTTGCTAGACGTATATTTGGACCAAGCCGGAAAGTTAGATTTAGGTGTGATTTTTTTCCATTTGTTGAACCAGGTGTCGATATGTCTATTGATTGGAATGGGGATTGGATAGAAATTCTTGGAGCTGGTATGGTTCACCCCAAGGTGTTAGAAGGGGTTGGATATGATTCCAGTAGGTACACTGGGTTTGCTTTTGGAATGGGTCCAGAAAGAATAGCTATGTTACGCTACAACATTGAAGATATCAGATACTTTTTTTCCAACGACTTAAGATTTCTGTCACAATTTTAAACTGAGATACGATTTATGAAAATATTAATTTCTTGGCTCAGGGATTATGTAGGGTTCGATTTGCCCATTGAAGAAGTAGCCCATTCTCTTACAATGGCTGGTACCGAAGTGGAAAAAATTGAAAAAAGAGGATTTATCGATAAGGTAATTGTTGGTGAAATACAATCTGTACGTGAACATCCCAATGCCGATAAATTAAAACTTGTAACGGTTGATCTTGGTTCATCCACTGTAGAAGTGGTATGTGGTGCACCAGATTTACAAAATGGCCAAAAAGTAGCTTATGCATTTGAAGGAGCCGAGTTATTTGATACTCACAGTGAAGACCGTAAGAAAAAGAAAAAATTAAAAAAATCTAATATAAGAGGCATAATTTCAAGGGGTATGATTTGTTCTGAACGTGAACTGGGAGTAGGAGAAAACCACGACGGCATTTTAATTTTGGAAGAGGGAACTAAAATCGGAACACCCATAGGGGAAGTAATAGGAGATACTCTATTAGAGTTATCGTTGACTCCGAATCGTCCGGACTGCTTAGGAGTTATCGGTGTGGCTAGAGAAATATCGGCGATTCATAATTTAGACATTAAAACTCCAGAAATTTCTTTTACTGAAGGTCATAAGGATGTTGCATCTCTCTGCGCTGTGAAAATCGAGGATCCTGATTTGTGTTATCGATATTTAGGCGCTGTCATAGAGGGGATTAAAGTTGCGCCTTCTCCTAAATGGCTCCAAGACAGGTTAATAGCTATCGGGGAAAGACCAATTAATAACGTAGTAGATGTAACTAACTATGTAATGTTTGAACTAGGACAACCTCTGCATGCCTTTGATTATAGAAATATTTCAGAGCGACAAATTATTGTTAGGAGAGCCAGACCAGAAGAATCTGTGATTACTTTAGATGGGGTTCATCGGGATCTAAATTATCAAACGTTAGTGATTGCAGATAACAAAAAAGTTATAGGACTAGCTGGAATAATGGGAGCTGAAAATACGGAGGTTTCTGAAGGTACTGATGATATATTTTTAGAGGCGGCCACGTTTGATTCCTCAAATAATAGGATATCATCTAAAAATTTAGAGTTATCCACTGAGGCAACTTTGAGATTTGAAAAAGGATTAAAATCTGGCCTTGCCGAAGTTGCGATAAATCGAGCTATTTCAATGATATTAGATATAGCTGGTGGAACTGTCGCAAAAGGGATAATTGATGTTAATCCTAAAAATGAATCCGATAAGGAATCGGTTTTACTGAAAAAAAGTCATATTAAGAAAATTCTCGGCATTCATTTAGATTCGGAATCCGTTGAAAAAACTTTAAAAAAGCTTGGATTCAAACTAAAAAAACGTGGAGATGATTGGAACGTTTTTGTCCCCTATTGGAGACCTGATATAACTATAGCCGAAGATTTAATTGAGGAACTCGCTAGGATTATTGGTTACGACAGTATACCTATAAAAACCATGCACGGTGATTTACCGATGTGGGAACCTTCAACGGATCTAGAACTAAGAGATAAGATTGCTGATTATCTTGTTGGTTTTGGAATGCAAGAAATTATTTCATATACGGGCACTACCATTGAATCCGAAAAGCGGATCAATTTACCAGATGATCTTCCTCCGTACACGAAAATCCTCAATCCAATTTCCAGCGAATTCAACATATTGCGGCGTTCGCTGCGTGAGGGAATTTTAACGTGTGCAGCGAAAAATTCTAACACATGGAATGGCCCAATTGCGATTTTTGAAATTGGGCGTATCTTTTTGGATTATGGAAAAGATTTACCACAAGAAAAATTGATGTTGGTTGGTGGTTTTGCTGGACCCAGATTCGACACCAATTGGGATATGGATTCTAACATGTCTGATTTTTATGATGCAAAAGGAGCGGTTGAATTGGTGTTGGAAAAACTGCATATAAATCCTAAATTTACACCTGTCAACGATGGAACTTTTTCAAAAGAACGTTCGGCATCTATATACGTCGGTGAAGATTTTAGACAAAACATAGGCTGCGTGGGAGAAGTAAAACCCGAAATAGTTTCCTTATTTGACGGAAGAGTAAAAAATATTTCAATGTTTGAAATAGATTTAGATACCTTACTTGACGTCTACATAAATGTTAATGTGTCTGATGTCTATTCTTCTTTCTCTCGACACCAAGAATCTTATCGGGATCTTTCTATTGTTATAGATCGAACTGAGAGTGTTGGTTCCATAGTCGACATAGCTAAAAATAACACCTTGGTATCGAAAGTTACCGTAACCGATTTGTATCAAGGGGACGATATACCGGAAGACAAAAAAGTTGTAACTATACGGATGGTTTACCAGTCGGAAAGTAAATCACTACTATCGGAGAATATAGCAAAAATCGAGTCAAGAATTATAGAGAAACTTAATAAAAGTCTTGGGGCAGATTTACGGACCTAGAGCCATATACTATGGATAAAAAAAATCACTATCACCAAGATATGCTAAGTGTTGAAGAAGCTCGTAAAAAAATCTTGGGTAATTTTACTAGGTTGAGTGTAGAGAGTACACCTATTCTGAAATGTTTGGGTATGACTCTCGCCAAAGACATAATATCACCAATAAATGTCCCCCCGTTAAACAATTCGGCTATGGATGGGTATGCAATAATTTCTTTAGATACTAAAAACAAAATACTTACGAATTTATTAGAACTGGAAGTGATAGGAACGGTTGCGGCTGGAGAAATTTCTGACAAAACAATTCAATCTGGACAAGCTCTTCGTATAATGACTGGTGCTCCGATTCCATCTGGTTCTGATGCTGTAGTTCCTTTTGAAAAAACTGATGAGCAAAAGAGGAAACTACGAGGCAGTTCAGATAGAAAAATTTCTATTATGGCTAAGGTAGATTCTGGGGAGAACATTCGATTTAAGGGGGAAGATATATTTGCTGGGGCGACTGTTTTACATAAGAATAAAATTATAAGACCTGCCGATATAGGAGTTGCTGCTTCTATTGGATTAACTCACTTACCCGTGATACGAAGACCAGTTATAGCAATTTTTTCAACAGGTAACGAACTTGTAGAGCCAGGAAACAAATTGAATGAGGGTAAAATTTATAATTCAAATGCTTTTACCATAGCCAGCATGGTATCTTCGTATGGCGGCTTACCCAAAATAATAGACACAGCCGAAGATTCATTTCAATCAGTAAATGAAGCTTTATCGATGGCAATGATTGATGCCGATATGGTAGTTACTTCGGCAGGTGTCTCCAAAGGCGATTATGATGTTGTGAAAGATGTACTAGAAAAAAAAGGTGAAATATCTTTATGGTCTGTACGAATGCGCCCAGCAAAACCTCTAGCATTTGGAGTACTGAATTCTCCGGAAGGCAAGAAAATACCCCATTTGGGGCTTCCCGGAAATCCTGTTAGTGCTATGGTTGCTTTTATACAATTCGGTAGGCAAGCTATTGGAATTATGATGGGTAGGATTCCTTTACCTAACCCGAAGTTAACTGCAATATTAGATGACCCCATCACCAACTTTGACGGTAGACGTGTTTACGCCAGAGTATATGTATATAAATCGGATGGAGGAGACTATAGAGCCCGAATTACAGGTAGTCAGAGTTCAGGGGTTCTAACATCTATGGCCGTAGCAAATGGACTGGGTATATGTCCCGAAGATATTGATAGAATTAACATCGGCGAAAAAATTCAAGTGGAGATGATTGATTGGCCCGAAGAAATATTTTAACAGGATTATCTGGAGAAAAAAATGGACGATAATGAAAACATATATAAAAGTCAACTTTACCAAGTTGACGTAGAAAAACATCAGGCCAACGGGCTCTCTTTTTCCTATGCGGTATTCAGTAGAATGTCTGAAGAGGGTAAGGCTAAGGCACTGGCAGATTTTGGGAAACCTCCCGTGGATATTGCTTTGGCGAGTGGAGCTATGAAGATTGTTTCGAAAATTTGTGTTAATCAAAGTGAATATATTTTACCTAGTACAACAATTTCTGAAGCCATATTTAGGATATTGATCGCCAATGAAAATGTTCCTATGTCTGTGCTCGATTTACATTCTCGCTTAGCACAGGCGTGGGCCAGCGTTATTTATTTAAAGAATCTTTCCGAAGACGTGGTATTTAAAGTGTTGGAAGGTCCTAATAATTACGGATTTGGACGGGCATGATTTTTGCCTGCTTTAAAAAAACTAAAGACCGCATCTAACATACATTAATTCTTGGTTAAAATTTTTTTTCTTCATTTGAAAACCACTTAAAAAAAATTATGGTCATCGTACTGAGATAAATAAAATTACCAGGTAGCCACATTAATAAACCCCCAATTCTCTGATCTTCTAAAACGGATAACCCGAAGTGTTTTGGAGAACCGATATACCCAGTGTAGATAACGTGGTCCGATAATGTAATAACGGCTGCTAAAGCTGCTGTAGGTGTTACAACTAGTAATAGATAGACTAATTTCTGAGGATAACTAAGTGGTGTTCTTATCGGAGCGGATCCTATAATCGGCCACCAAAAAAATATTCCGGTTACCGCCAAACTTATGTGCATGATTAGATGAATATAGTCATTAACTAATGAAGCATTGTATGCCTCAGGTATGTGCCACCCCCATAATGTAACAACAAAGACCGGTAAAGCTATTTTTGGGTTAGCAAAAACCACCAGAATTTTTTTTACGAATCCTTTTTTTGTAAGAGTAATACTAATTCCATATCGAAAATATTTAGGTAAGGACCACATCATTGTTGCCATTGGATTTGAGGCCATTAAAATTGGAGCCCCAATGATTGCTACAAATATGTGTTGAGCCATGTGTGCACTAAAGAGTTCCCCAGAGAATACGTCAAGGGGTCCGACTAATGCTAAACCCAATATAAAGAACCCAAATAAACCGACTACCGTTTTTTTTATAAATTCGGTTTTGTTAATCGACTTTAAATATAATTTAATTGACCCTAATACGTAGGTACCTAACAAAAACAGAAATAAAGTTGACTGAATGCCAGTAAAGTTCCAGTGCGAAATGAAATCAAAAAACGATTTTATGGGGTCGGGTTCATTCATACAAAAAAAAGAGCCGGATGGTTGCCGTTTGGACTTTTAGTAATTATTGTATTGTTTGTGCGAAACTTTTCATTAGTAGGGCAGAAATAAAAACTGAAACTCCAAGGATCATGCAAAAAGTAAAAATTAACGTGAAATATCT
>PCAX01000007.1 GCA_002730795.1 Chloroflexota bacterium | reverse complement strand
CTGTCTAGCGATTGGACCCCCAATTCCAAAAGTTGACTGAGGATCATTTGGAGTACAACCTGAAACAATTAGTAAGATGGCAAAAGTTATTAATGCTCCGAACCCAGAGTTTTTATGTACTAATTGTTTGAAACTAAATTTCATCTAATGTTTGTTATGATGATTTAATCACTTTAAAAAATTAAAAAGGCTTATGTAAATCTTTTGATTTAAGTGGAACAATTCTGAACGTTCGAAGAAAAAGAATATCATCGGTCACAATTAGCCGCAAACAAAAATAAGCCTCATATTAGTTTCAATTAAGTAATTATTAGGAATTAAGTTTCCGGGTACTTTAAAAAAAATGTCGGAATCGGAACATATAAAAAAAATAGTGCTTGCTACCCATAATGTAGGAAAGCAAAGGGAAATAAAATCTCGTTTGTCTAAATACAATCTAGAGGTGCTATCTCTTGGTGATGTTGGAATAACAAATCAGATCGAAGAAACGGGAACATCATTTCGGGAAAATTCTCTAATTAAGGCACGTGGATACTATGAATTGTGTGGAGAATTAACTTTGGCCGAGGATTCTGGCCTTGAAGTGGATGCTTTGCTTGGGCGCCCTGGTGTTGAATCGGCCAGATACGGAGGAGTCGGTTTCAATGATCAAGATAGATTACTATTGTTACTTGATGAAATGAAAAATATTCCTGGTTGGAACCGTGGAGCACGATTTGTATCGTGCATGTCTTTGATTGGGTTACCACAAGAACCATCAGGCATAGTTTGTCGAGGAATTATTGAAGGATTTATTACTCACCAACCAATAGGTTTGAATGGATTTGGGTACGACCCAATTTTTTGGGTAGCACTTGAGTGTAATACAATGGCTAATTTGTCAATTCAAGATAAGAATCGTATAAGTCATAGAGGTAAAGCATTAAAACAGGTTTGTGCATATCTGGAAAAACTAGTGCCATCTAAATAATGTTAGTTTTTCATGAGGTAAAATTAAATTGTGGACAAATAATTTAATGGACTATTGAAATTGGAACCGATAACCGATAACTACAACAGAAAATTGAGGGATCTTAGAGTATCTGTTACGGATAGATGTAATTACCGTTGTCCTTATTGTATGCCTTTGGAAGTATATGGAGAAAAATACGAGTTTTTAAAACGTAATGAAGTCTTATCGTTCGAGGAAATTGAACGATTAGTTAGACTTTTTGTCAAATTGGGAGTTAAGAAAGTACGAATCACAGGCGGGGAACCTTTGGTAAGAAAGGATTTGGAGTCCTTAATTTCCAGGATAAATTCCATTGATTCGGATTTAGATATAGCTTTAACTACCAATGGATATTTACTTGCAGAAAAAGTTCAAAAACTTAAGGATGCAGGTCTTTCAAGATTAACTGTTTCTTTAGATTCTTTGGATGAGATTACCTATAAAAAAATGAATGGAAAAGGTTTTGGTCCTGATAAAGTACTGAATGGGATTAAAAGAGCTGAGCAAATAGGTTTTTCTCCTATAAAGATCAACGTTGTGGTCCAAAAAGGTTATAACGACAAAAATTTTTTGGATGTAGCAAATCATTTTAGAAGTTCTAAAAATATTGTACGCTTCATAGAATTTATGGATGTTGGTAACAAGAATGGTTGGGCGTTAAACAAGGTAGTGCCTGCCAAAGAGATACTTGAAGTTATTGATAAAAAGTTTCCTTTGGAGTCTGTTAGCCCAACTTATGAAGGTGAAGTTGCAAAAAAATATAGGTATAAAGATGGTGCAGGGGAAATAGGAATTATTTCTTCCGTTTCGCAACCATTTTGTGGGGATTGTACACGCGCTCGGCTCTCTACTGACGGTAAGTTGATAACCTGTTTATTTGCTACCCAAGGAGTAGATTTAAAGACTCCTATAAGAAGTGGTTCTGATGATGACGAATTAATTTCAATAATTCGTTCTACATGGGGTCAGCGTACTGACAGATATTCAGAATTAAGATCGCAAAATACTGACTTAGACCAGTTAAATAAACCAAAAGTGGAAATGTATTACATTGGTGGCTAGAAATTGATTCATGCTTATTCTGATGGGTCGTCTATAGGAAACCCAGGACCTGGTGGGTATGGAGTGGTCTTATGTTATAAGGGATACAGGAAAGAGATCAATCAAGGATATAGTCTTACTACCAATAATCGTATGGAACTTTTAGGTGCTATAAAAGCTTTGGAGTTTTTAAAAAAAAAAGAAAAAGTGGTTTTAACGACTGATTCACGTTATGTCGTTGACGGAATAAACTTAGGATGGGCAAAAAAATGGAAAGAAAACGGATGGATGCGGACCAAAAAAGAACGGGCTATGAATGTAGATTTGTGGATTAGATTTTTGGAACAAATTGATAGGCACGATGTGAGGATAAATTGGACTCGAGGGCATTCTGGCAATATAGAAAACGAGCGTTGTGATGTCTTGGCAAATACAGCCGCTAAAGAAACTGATCTTATTGAAGATATTGGATATAAAACAGTAGGAAAATAGGTCAAATGGGAGCTAATAAAAACCGGTTATCACATTTAGATGAATCAGGAAATGCCCGAATGGTTGATGTTGGAGATAAATTAATTTCTAAACGCGCAGCTACGGCTAAATGTGAAGTGCTTATGGCTCGCAACACTTTTAATCTTGTCCAAAAAGGAGGCATTCCTAAAGGTGACGTAATCAATACATGTAAGATAGCAGGTGTTATGGCTGCGAAAAGAACCCATGATCTTATTCCCTTATGTCATCCACTACCACTATCGCAAATAATATTGGATGTGTTTCCTTTAGATAGCAACAAAGGGTTAGAGATTGTTGCAACTGTTAAGACAGAATGGAAAACAGGCGTTGAAATGGAAGCTTTAACTGCAGCTAATATAGCGGCACTTACCATCTACGATATGTGTAAAGCTATTGATAAGAACATGACCATTAACAATTTAAGATTGACCTATAAATCAGGTGGTAAAACCAATAAACAAAATCTTACTAATGACCCTGTAAAATAATTTTAATAAGTACAAAATAAAAAACTATGGCGACGTAGCTCAGTGGTTAGAGCGGGCGCTTCATAAGCGCTAGGTCGGAGGTTCAAGTCCCCCCGTCGCCACCAATAACTCACAATGAAATGATCAAATCTTTAATTTACTATCCCAGGTTAATTCCAAGGTTTCTTTTAACTCCACTGATTATTTTGTCGTTACTAGGCATTTTAATTGGATTTATGGACAGCATTGCTTTGGCAATGATAATTCCTCTTTCGGAAATGATTGTTAATGTCGATATTGATTACAGCACTATACCCTTGTTGGCATCAGTTAGAGGTTTTTTTGAAGACCGTAATGTTCCTTTTACGATAGTGTCGGTAATTATTCTTATATTGCTGTTTCAATCAACAAGAATACTAGGGATGTACGTACAGGGATGGTTGGGAGCCAAATATTCCGCCAGTTATGAACATAATATGAGGAAATCTACCATGAATGCATATGCGTATATGCCATGGAAAAATTATGTAAAACACGATTCTGGAGAAGTTTACTTTGACATTTTTAGGATCAGTCATTTTGCTACTTCTGTCTACTCGGTATATGGCAGAATCATCTCGGCAAGTTTGACGGCTTTGATATATCTAGTAACCGCTTTTTATGCTGCGTGGCAACTAAGTTTAATGGCGGTATTCTATTCTCTGTTTGCAGGATTATTGTTGTCCTGGTTATTAGTTTATGCTAGAAAATTGGGTGAAAAACGATTACCCATTGATGTTTCCGTTCACGAAAAAATCAATCAACTAGTAAAGGGTATGAAATATATTAGAGTTTCAGGGCTTATCGATTATCAGAGGGACCGAGTAATTAAGAGTTCAAAATCTCTTGCTGATATTAATGAATCTATCGGAATAAATCTAGCGCTTTTCAAATCTATATCTGAGGCGTTATTTTTTGTGGCTTTAATAGGAATTCTTTTTATTTCTACACTATTTTCGGTTATTTCGTCTGGAGCTTTACTACTTTTCGCACTTTTATTTTTCAGAATATTTCAACAGGTTCGTACTCTTCAGTCGTCGATGCAAGCTTTTCTACAAAATGAGCCATACGTAAGAAAAATGCATACTATACAAAAGTCAAATGAAAATTACAACAATATTAAAATTCTCAAACCGAACCCTGAACGAATTATTGCTATTAAAAAGAACATACGAGTGAGAAACGTTTCTTATTCATATACAAATGATGTCAACGTACTTAAAGATGTAGATTTAGAAATTAAAGCAGGCGAACACACAGCAGTTGTTGGATTGTCGGGGGTAGGAAAGACAACTCTGTTGGATTTGATTGTGGGGTTATTAAAACCAACAAAAGGGGAAATTACATATGGCGACCAGATTCTAAACCAATCCGAATTGGAACATTTAAGAAATCGCGTAAGTTACGTACCGCAAGGCGGTGTTTTATTTACTGGTACGCTATTGGAAAATATTATGTTCGGTACAGACAGTTTAGATAATAAAAAATTAAAGAAATCTTTGGAAATTGCCAACGTTTATGAATTTTTGGACACCATGCCCCAAGGTTTAGAAACCCAAATGGGCGAGGGTGGTTTCACTTTATCTGGAGGCCAAAGGCAGCGACTTATTTTAGCTAGAGCTCTTTACCGATCTCCTGAAATCATCATTTTAGATGAAGCAACCAGTGAACTAGATTCTGTCACACAAAACACTTTTATAAAAGCATTAAATCAGCTTAAAGGATATGCGACTATATTAACTGTGGCCCATCGATTATCCAACGTACAAGATGCCAATGTAGTTTATGTAATCCGCGACGGTATGGTTGTTGAATCAGGTAGTATAGACGAATTAATTTTACTAAACGGATATTTTGTGAAAATGTATAATTCGGAGTTAGGACTAAAGGGTAAATAGTTGTCAAGCAGAGGTTCTTATAAATTCGTTTATTGATTTTGAAATTGAGTTAATGATTTTTTCCACCCTTTGAAAATCTTCTTCCTTATCAATACTTATCATATCTTCGGTTATCACATAACTACTTTTTTCTCCGATAGGTGTGGCTTCCTTTTCGCAATCAAGTAGGAAATTTCTATTTATGGCGTAACATGCTCCGTTTTTGTGGTACGTTTTTGTCAAATCTTGTCGGCCGACGATTTTATCTCCATTTTGTTTATCGAACCAAGATAGATTCTCATTCGAGATTTCGAATTGTTTATATGGATGAAATTTCAGATCTGTTTCGGATACTGTTATGACGGAATCATAATCTCCATCATACTGTTTAGATAAACAGTCCATTACGTGAGATATTTTTCGCATTGGGGACGTAGGTTGAATCATCAACACGATATCAATCGTCACGTTTTTTAGTTTTTCTACTGTTTCCAAAGCATGTTGTAATACATGAACGTCGCCGATTCTATCTCCTGAAAGTTCTTCGGGGCGTAAAAATGGAACTTCAAGACCAAATTGGGTTGCTATTGAAGCAATTTCTGGGTCATCCGTACTGACAACGCGATAATCTATGCACTCAATTTGACTTATTAACATACCGGCTATACCGACGATTGGTATCCCTAATATTTCGCGAATATTTTTTTTCAAAACCCCCTTACTTCCACCTCTTGCCGGAACCACTGCGAGAATTGTTTTATTTCTAAACATAATATTTATTGGGTAGAGATTTTATCTTCCAATGTGAAGCGTCCCCAATTGTCCGTATATGTTTTCCTATGTGTTCTGGAACCAGAGTTTATTTTTTTGTCCCTATAAAACGAATCATCATTAAAATGTGTGGAAGATAATTCTTCGAATATCACTCCAGTATCAGTAGAAAACGAATGCCATAATCCTGATTGAACCAATGCTTGTTCTCCAGGATTAAGTTTCTGTTCGTAGCCGTCTATTGTTACTTCCAAAACGCCACTTAAAACAGAAAAAGTTTCTTCTTTTTTCTTATGAAAATGGGCAGGATGTGATTGTCCTGGTAGTTGGACCACCAGTTTTTTGCAGTAACTTCTGTTTACTATAGTTATGAAAACAGCTCCGACTTTTCTAAAATTAGGTATGCCGTAGTGGTGTGAATATTCTACATGGAAATTGGGACCTAATTTTATGTTTGCATGGTTTAACATACCTTTAATTTCGTGAAGACTATGCTGAATGATTAATTCATTAGGAGGGGGTGGAATTTTTAGGGTATTCATTTTTAGAGGTTCGTTTTTACGGATCGTATTTTTTGAAGATATGTTTTCCTGCCATATTCCGGAATATAATTGTCCCTTTTGGTAGGGCATTGCAAAAAACACTTTGTCCTTAGTTATTTCTTCACCGTCTTCTATATTTTCTATGGCGTAAATTCCTCTCCTCAAAGAATTTAAAGACTCTATTTCTTCTTCATCTCGTTCAGGATTTTTATTAGAACCACATAGTTCTTTTGCCTTAAGATACTTTTCAATCCATTTTTCTATCTGACTTCGTTCTGCCGAATACGCATTAAGAGAGGGGANTTTTTTATTAATGTATCCAACGTGCTTTTCAAATATTCTAGCCCCTTTNGCGTAGGCAACCATAATNATNTCTGAGTCATTAGGATCCTCGTGAGTTGACCAACCTATTGTNATNCCTGGATATCTGGATCGCATAACTTCAATTTGATTCAGTTCACATAAATTNGGNGGAGTNGGNTANACNGANACNCAATGGTTTANGGCNAAATCAAGACCTCTGTGGTCNCAAAAGCTNACTATTTTGTCTATGTCACTGATGTTTAACCCNCCTGTNGAAATTATCACGGGGTTGTTTTTTTCGGAGACTTTTTCTAATANAGGCCAATCATTTGCNGAGCAACTACCAATTTTTGTAATTTCGAAATTCATTTCTTCCATTAGATCGACNGATTCTTCGTCAAAAGGCGTAGCCATCGTAATCAANTTTTTGTNGCGGGCGTGATCAATCAATATGTGAAATTGTTCATTAGTTAATTGTGTTGAAAGAAATCTTTTTATGTGTGATGGGTCNTCAGCCTCTCTGTAATTTGGATGTATAAAGGTTTCTAATTGTCGTAATTGTATTTTTATTGCCGCCCTGATATTGTACTTTTNTGCTACATCAGAGCACATGTCTATAATNGATAAACCATGTTTCACATCACCTTGGTGATTGTTTGCTANTTCAAAGACAAATAGATCCTCGAAATCATATGTTGTTTTTTTCTTATTCACTTATTTTCANCCGATANTGTTAATGATTAATATATGATAGCTTTTTGAGAATAATTTTGAGAATCATCTANAAATACGCTACGTGAATTATTTTTANTAGATATATGTGNNGCTGTGATTACAAGCATAGTATCTAACCCTCGATATATGTTAATGGGACTAANCTTTGAATTGTACGAAAATGATTCAATGTGATCNAGTTCCTTNGAGAAATCATCTGATCTGGATTTGGGAAANTCANACAAAGACTTCTTATNNTNAGGTAAATGTATTAGCTCTAATNCATCANGATTATTTTNTTTGTTAAAAGTTATTTTAATNGAAGCATTNTCGCACNCAATCAAGGCNNTTTTTGTNGGNGGGAANGTTATTACGTCTTGTANNACNGTCCCTTTNAGNCCTCCATNNGTACTAAGNTTNAGCACAGATTCACAATCGTAATATATATCTTTTTCTTTACTATATTCAATTGAAGAGGAAACGGAATTTATTTTGCCCATTGAAAAAATATGGGATATATGTTGCCACAAGTTCAAAGCGTGAGAATGTTCTCCCAATGCCCCNCCTCCCCTTTTCCAAAANCCTAAATAGCTATCTTTTGGCCCTTGCAGCCAAGGGTGGGCATCGAATATTCCTTTCCAATGCTCCTTAAATTCTACGTGGAGANTTTTTANGGAACCAACTTTATTGTCTCTAACAATGTTTTCCAATTTATTTATCACTTTGGAAACTGAATGGGTGTATCCNACGAAATTNCNGTNCGGTTTAGTCTGAATNAGTTTAAANAANTGCTCGATATCGTTTATGTTTGGACTAGTCAGNGGTTTTTCTATCATCACGGTTGAGGATTTNTATTTGTTNAATACATATTTTGNGACTNCNAGGTGGGTATCTGGCGGTGTNCCNANAAAAACATAGTNAAAGTNNTGATCTGTAATTTCTTTGTTTGNTGACGTAACTATATTTTTNTCCCATTCTCCGTATCTTGAGGGNTAAATNACTTTTTGCATTCGTTCTAATGCTTTGTAATCCGTATCNNATACCGTTACGTGCCAATTTTTTTTCCTAGCTGCATTCGCGAGATGGTTNCCTATGGAACCNGCTCCAAATATCAATAAANTCGTCATTANTGAAACTTGGAAACTTCTTTTAATATTTCAGATTCAACACGTAACGACGAATTCCCATCNAGTGAGAANATTAAATTTCNATATTGTTTATCNATTGGATTATTTGATTTGTTAGANGNNTTAGAGTTTTTGTCCATAAAGAAATTTTCGAACCAACCNGGTTTATCCCAAAANTGGGTATTTAAATTTAATNTTAAAAGATTTTCTTCTTCTGANGACGTTATGTTTGGTATTTTCACACTTACNGTAGNTTTTTTCATTAGACATGATTCAATAAGTGTAGTNGAGTTGAAGCCANAAANCACTTCAGATTTTGCAATATACTCTTGAGCATTTCCATGGTTGGTGATAGTTAAATTTGGAAGAGTACCATGTACATCGACCATTTTCTTGACATATGAAAAATAATATTCAGCAGCTTTAGTCTTAATTAAAAATTTTTTAGTTGGCATTTTTGTCGCCAATTTAATAAAATCCATATGGAACGAATCAATATATTTTTTTATCGTATTTTTGTGTTGATTCTTGTAAAGTCCAATTTTGTCAATAGGGTATGAAGAAAACAAAACAGCTTCATAGGTGTCCTCCGTATCGTTATTTTCTGACCGGATTATTTCGTCAAACCTCGGGACACCACATGCGATAACTTTTTCTGGAGCGACACTATGATTATTTGAGTTTACAAAAGCGTCTCTAACCGATTGATTATATGTTAAAATTTTGTCTCCCAGGAAAGGGAACACAGAATTATTTTTCACAGTATAAGTAGTGGCAACACCTGTGTTCAAATTAAGTCCTTCTTTATATAGGATAATATAGGGAATATTCAGCGTTTTACATACAGAGGGCAGTTCTACGCATTCTATGTAATCGTAATTGCTGGCGATAATAAATTTGTAGCCATTTTTTTTAACGAGATGCGCAAGGATAGTTTTTAAATGACTTTTAACTGATTGCCGAATATTTCCTTCATTCAAATAAGTAACTAGATCATAAGTATCAAAAAGGGACAGGTAATCTAAGTACATAAAAAAGTAAGATTTATGTATTGTATCTATGGATATGTTTCTCGAATATTTGTTTATAGCGTTTGTGTCCGCGTCGAAAATTTGTCTCCCGAATGCTAGGCCTGTTATCGGTTTTTTGTAAGTAGATTTTTGTTTAATAAGACTAAAAGCAAAAAATACCAGTAATTGGATTCTTATAAACCTATAGGAAAAAAATAAAATAATAGCTAAATATCTGCGTATTAGGTTATCAACAGACTGAAGAAAATTTTTTCTCAGGACAATTTTCATTTTTGGATAATTGAATTTTTTGTCATTCACCAATATTTCTACTTATTATTGATGTAAAGTATATAGGTTGAGGTTTTTAGAATAATTATTATGGGCGATAAATTTATTGTAGTTGGATCAAATTCCTTTACTGGCTCCCATTTTGTCAGGCGACTGTTAAGAAAAGGACACGATGTCCTAGCAATATCCCGTTCTGATCAACTTGATCAAGTTTATCTCGCGTATTCAGACATTTCTGATAAAAAAAAATTTAAATTTGAAAAAATCAACATAAATACCGATACAAAACATTTACGGATGTCAATCAGTTCATTTCAGCCTAATTATATTGTTAATTTTGCTGCCCAAAGCATGGTTGGCCAAAGTTGGGAATCTCCTTTGGATTGGTTCAATACTAATGTTTTGGGTACGATAGGACTCATTGATATAGCAAAGGATTTAAGTTCCCTTTCTCTTTTTGTCCAAATTTCTACACCGGAAGTGTATGGTTCTGTGATGTATCCGGTGAAGGAGGATCAAATTTTTAACCCTTCAACACCATATGCAGTTAGTAGGGCAAGTAGCGATATGTACTTACATGCCTTAGGAAAAGCTACAAACTTTCCATTTTTAATTACGCGTTCTTCTAACGTTTATGGTCCTGGACAGCGCTTGTACAGACTAATACCGAAATTAATTACAAAAATACGTAAAGGAGAAAAATTCCAGTTAGAAGGTGACGGTTCATCGTTAAGATCTTTTTTGTATATAGATGATGTTACCAGTGGAATTATTAAGGCTATTAATTTGGGCTCTCCTGGTCACACTTTTCATTTTTCAACCAATGAGCAAGTGTCTATCGTTTCGATGGTAAAAAAAATTTGTCATTACATGGGTGTAGACTTTGAAAAGAACGTTGAGTATGTTCCAGATAGAGTTGGTAAAGATATGGTGTACGACCTCAATTCTTCCAAGGCTAATAAGTTACTAAATTGGAACCCAAAAATATCATTGATGCAAGGAATTAAAGAAACTGCATCGTGGATTGAAAATAACTACGACATACTCAGTACCCATACTGATACTTATATTCATAAGAGGTAACAATGAAACTTTTAGTTACGGGGGGGTGTGGTTATGTAGGTACACAATTAGTAAACGAATTATTATTGAACGATCATTCAGTTGTTGTTTTGGATACGATGTGGTTTGGCAACTATCTAAAAAGGAATGAAAAGTTAAGAATTGTCAAAAGTGACATACGCGACATAAATGATTTGGATAGTGAAGAACTTTTTGATGTCGATGTTATTTTTCATTTAGCAAACATTGCAAATGATCCAAGTAGTGAAATTGATCCAAAGTTAACTTGGGAAGTGAATGTTTTGGGAAGTAAATTACTTATTGAAACTGGGATATTAAATGGTGTAAAGAGGTTTATATACGCCTCTTCTGGCAGTGTTTATGGAGTTAAGGAGGAAGAGAACGTTACAGAAGACCTTGATCTAGATCCTATTTCTGATTACAACAAAACAAAAATGGTCAGTGAGCGGGTTTTAATGAGTTACAAAGATGACATTGAAGTATATTTACTTAGACCTGCAACGGTATGTGGATATTCTCCTCGTATGCGGCTGGATTTAACGGTTAATTTATTAACGCGTCAAGCTATAGAAGATGGTGTCATCACAGTTTTTGGCGGGGATCAGGTTCGGCCAAATGTTCACATAAATGATATGGTATCGGTTTACCTGCATTTTTTGTCAGATGATTTTGAAACGGGTGTATACAACGTGGGATTTGAAAACATGTCGATCTCCCAGATTGCATCAATAGTTTCTGAACGTGTCGGAGTTAATATCCGAGTAACAGAAAGTAATGATCCAAGGTCTTACAGGCTTAATTCGGATAAACTGTTATCAACAGGGTTTACACCTAATCATTCAGTAAATGATGCTATAGAAGAAATTATTATGGCATATAAAAAAAATATAATTCAAACGAGTGATAATAACTACAATGTAAAAAAAATGCTTCAGTTAGGTCTTAATAATGGGTAAAGAAATCGATTTATTACGCGAGTATCCGAAGAGCAAGCGTGACATTACAAAAAGATTGGTTGAAAAGGACAAAAAAATTCGAACAATCGCTAGAAAATTTGGGAAGGAATTTTTTGATGGGGAGCGAAAATATGGATACGGCGGATTCAATTATAATCCCAAATATTGGCAGCCAGTAATTCCCACACTAAAGAAGCATTATAATCTGAATCGACATAGTAAAATTTTGGATATTGGATGTGCGAAAGGATTTTTACTGGTTGATTTAATAAAGGCAATACCGGGTATTTCTGTTTCAGGAATAGATATATCCCAATACGCGATTAAAAATTGTCATCCGGATATTTCTCAATCAGTTTCTGTCGGTGATGCTAGATCTCTCCCTTACGAAGATTCTTCCTTCGATTTGGTATTGTCGATAAACACTTTACATAATTTAGAGATCAATGAATTATCGAAGTCTTTAAAAGAAATTGAACGAGTATCATCAAAAAATTCATTTATTACGGTGGATGCTTACAGAAATACTAAGGAAAAAACAAACATGGAGTCTTGGAATTTGACGGCGAAGACAATGCTTCATGTTGATGAATGGAAGAAATTGTTTGAATCAAGCGGGTATAAAGGGGACTATTATTGGTTCATTCCATGATTAACACCGATCGGAATAATTTTTGTGCCACTATAATTTCCCATGTAATTATGTACAAGTAGGTGATATATGAGCAAGCGGCCTCGGCAAGTATCCAAACCTAAGACAATATTCAAAAATAAATACATTAATCTTTATTCTATAATTGCCAATTTTGATGAAGGCAAACGAGAATATTTTATAAGTGATAGGGGCGAGAGATGTGGAGTAATCATTATTAACAAAGAAAGTATTTTATTAGTAAGGCAATACCGATATTTAATTAACGATCTCAGTTGGGAGATTCCTGGAGGTGGTGTTGGTAAAAATGAGGATCCCTTGACCGCGGGTCGCAGGGAAGTTTTTGAGGAAGCTGGTATAGAATGTACAGCATTGGAGCCTTTCTTTTTATATCAACAGGGTGTTGATACCACTTTTAATCCTACTCATTTATTTGTAACGAAAAATTTTACTGTCAAAGAAGGCATTTTTAATTCTGAGACTGATAAAAGGCAATGGTTTAAATTCAGTGAGGCGTTAGATATGGTAATTGACGGAACAATTAAAGATTCTATGACCATTTTAGCTATATTGCTGTATAAAATTAGAAATATCGACAATTCCTAAACATCGAGAATCCAAGAATTCTCGATCGCCAACCGTTCTATGATATAGGCAGCTTCCAGCATATCCGCCGCTGTTGAATATTGTCCGAAATTATAATTAGATTTATCACTACTAATTAAAATACCAGGAATGCCCGCGTTCAATCCTGCTGCAATGTCTGTTTCACGATCACCAACAATTACAGACCTATTTAAAGGAATATTCAAGGATTTACTAGCTTTTCGTAAAAGACCTGTTTTTGGTTTTCTACAACCACATCCATCATTTGGTCCATGAGGGCATATTTGAATATCTGCAAACTTACATCCAGAAGCGGATAATCTTTTCATAATTACTTCATTTAAATGGACCACTTGGGGAAGGTCAAAATATCCTCTAGAAATGCCGGATTGATTAGTTATCATTATTACAGCAGCTCCCAAACTTGTAATTTTTTTTAAACCTTCTACCGTGTTTGGGAGTATTTTTATTTCCGAAGGGTCTTTTATGTAACCGGTATCTTTTATGAGAGTTCCGTCTCTGTCCACAAAAATCATAAATAAGTTTTTTGTATTCTGACTTTTTATCATGTTTGTGGCTTTATATATTATTAAATGTATAAATAATTTTCATTACCATAAAATTCTAATAGTTTTCTGATACGTTTGAAAAAGAAACGTATAAATAGAACGTGGTTTTTCTAATTTATTGATACTTGTAACGTTAAATATTTTTATTGGTTAAGTTTGTGTCCGAAGTTATAAAAAAAATAATTAATATTCAGGAACTAGAGGCTAAGATAAGGGAATACCGGGTTAATGGACAAACTATTGCCCATTGCCATGGTGTTTTTGATCTTTTACATGTTGGACATATACGTCACCTAAAAGAAGCAGCGTCTGTCGCTGATAAACTAGTGGTAACGATAACAGGTGATTCTTATGTTAATAAAGGGCCAAGTCGTCCTGAATTTAACGAAAAATTACGGGCAGAAGTTTTGAGTTCTTTAGATTGTGTGGATTTGGTTTACATTAACAATTCTTTGACAGCAGTGGATATTATCTCGAAAATAAAGCCAGAATTTTACGTAAAAGGACCCGATTATCGTAACTATTCTGATGATGTATCGGGAGCAATGTTAGAGGAGAAAAATACCGTCGAATCGTCGGGTGGTCAGGTTCATATTACAGATGATATAAGTTTTAGTTCCACAAAACTATTGAACACTTATTTTGATAAGCTTCCTACGAATTCAAGGGACAAGCTAAATGCCATTAAAAATGACCATTCGATGTCGGAAATAATTAATTTACTCAATAATGCGGGTAAATTATCCGTTTTAGTTATAGGAGAAACGATTATTGATGAATATCAATATTGTTCCGCCATAGGTAAATCTTCAAAGAGTCCAACCTTAGCCGTAAATTTAGAAACCTCTGAATCGTTTATTGGGGGTGCTTTGGCAATCGCAAATCATTTGGAAGATTTTGCTGGAAAAGTAACAGTAACATCAGTTGCAGGAAATGATGATTATGGTGAGTCATTTATAAAAAGTAAATTAAACTCTAATATAAATTTGCATCTTCTAAAAAGTGATAATCACCGCACAATTGTTAAACGAAGAATAGTGGAAAGGTATTTTTTCCATAAACTTTTAGAAATTTATGAAATGGATTTACAACAGTCAAACATAACTAATGAGAAATTAATAGATATTGTCAAAAGGTTGGCACCCCTTGTTGACGTCGTTATTGTAGCCGATTTTGGGCACGATATGATATCTGATAAATTAGTGGAAATTATTGAAAAGTATTCAAAATATCTTTCTTTGAATGTTCAAATGAATGCAGGAAATATGGGTTACAATACGCTTTCGAAGTATTCAAGAGCGGATTACGTATCAATCACCGAAGGCGAATTGAGATTAGATAGCCAAGAGCGTTATGAAAATTTAGAAAAGCTGATTTCTGATACTTCAGATCGTTTAGGGACTTCAATGTTTTCTATTACCCAGGGTGGCGATGGTTGTGTGGTGAAATCAAAGAAACATGCTCTTGCAGAAATTCCTGCGATCATTGCAAATGATGAGGTAGTGGACAGGGTTGGAGCGGGAGATGTTTTTTTTGCCGTAACATCCTTACTGGCGTCCTTAAATGCCCCCCCAGATGTTTTGGGTTTAATTGGTAATGTGGTTGCTGCTGACTCGGTTCGGTCGATTGGTACAGGTGCACCAATTAAACGAGTTGATACTATCCGATCGTTAGCGACTTTACTTAAATAATTAAAAAGAAGAAGAAATTGAGTTATGAATAACCTTTCAGATTATGCTTCAAATGTGTGCGATTTAATAAATAAAACCGTTTTTACAGACGCGAATGGGAAAAAGTTTAATGTGAGCGATGGTACAAAAAAGTGTTTGACGGAACTGGATAACGTAAGAAAACGTAATAAAAACGTTGTAGTAGTAGGAAATGGTGGAAGTGCCGCTATCGCCTCACATTTACAAAATGATCTTGTAAAGGGTTGTGGTATTAGATCTATGGTGTTTACTGAACAGCCGTTGCTTACCGCCCTAACAAACGATTTAGGCTATGAGACTGTATATGAAATACCAATTGGTGTTATGGCGGATTCAGGAGACCTATTAATTGCCATAAGTTCGTCAGGACAGTCCAAGAATATTTTGAATGCTGTAAAAATCGCTTTAACCAAACAAATGAAAATAATTACATTGTCTGGATTTGATTCTGGTAATCCATTAAGAAGTCTTGGACATTTTAATTTTTATTCCAACACTAGTGAATACGGCCTCATTGAAAATGTCCATTCAATAATTACCCACTACTTGTCAGATTCACTTAGGAAAAAGGTTTGATATAGAACTTAAGTTTTAACTCTTTTATTGCTCTGACTTTGTTTATAGTAGTCGGATAAAAATCATTATATTTTTCTTAATGAACTCACGAGATCAGGGATACATATCGCTTAAAGGTTGTGGAATAGATACACCTTCGCCCATATCTTTGTATTTTTGTTGAAACAGAATATCCTGGTCCTGATCGACGATTACTTCGCAAACTATGGGTTTTCGTTTGGTTAAGAGAATTTCAGAGACATCATTTATAGCATTGGGGTTTTCTAATCGGATATATTCTACATCGAATGCTTTCGAAATTTGTTCTGTATCAGGTAACTTTAAACCCCAATCCGGATGTGTACCGTAATACTTGCTTCCCATAAAACCATCTTGTGTTTGCCTTATCGCCAAGTATCCATTGTTGTTTATTACACTTATTACGACTGGGATTTTCAATGAACTTATTGTTTGTAGGTCTTGGATGTTCATAGCAAAACTTCCATCTCCGATTATGCAAAAAAGTTTTTCGAATTTTTTTGTTGCGAATACACCTACGGTTTCAGCAAGCCCTGTGGCCATAGAAGACATACTGGAGGAACCGATTATCCTTTGTTCGTAATGGGTAATTTGCGTACTTTGGAATCCGGTGTATGCTATCGTTCCTCCTCCATCTACTATAAAACAGGATTTAGGGGGGGCTAGGGATGTAAGATGTTTATTGTAAACAAATGAATTCACACCGTTTTGTTTTTTTGGTTCATACCAATTAAGGTCCTTAAATTTTGATTTTATGTTACTATCCCATTTATTTTTTGGAATTTCCTGCTTGTTTAACCAGGGGATGAATGATCGTAGATTGGCGTTTATACTTAAATCGAATTTGACATTGCAATTTCTGATTTCTTCTGAATCTATGTCTACAATTATTTTTTTTGCTTGCGGGGCAAACGTTTCTATAAGAGTGGTAGTTTGGGGTATCGAAAGGTGGGTACCAACGCAAAGCAATAAATCTGCAAAAAAAACAGCCTGATTTGCCCCCTTTTGTCCGCTCATACCAATGACACCTAAATTTAAGATATTTTTTGTAGTAAATAAATCTTGACCAGTCCACGTAGTAACAAACGGAACAGAATTATTAGAAATAAAATTTCTTATCTCTTCCACCATAGTACTCTGATGAATTCCGTTCCCTAGAATCATCAATGGGTAATCGGATTTATTCAGGTAATCAATTACATATTTATACTTTTCTAATTCACCGGAAAAATAGTTCAAAGGGTTTGAAGATTGGTTATATTTTACTTCGGACAATTGTAACAACTGCACATCAAGCGGTATATCTATCCAAACTGGACCCGAACGATTTTCCATTGAAATGTCGATCGCCTTATTAATTTCCATGCAGAAATTACCTGAACCTCTAATGACTTTCGAGTACTTCGTAATTGGTTTTACAATGTCAACTATCGGAGCCTCTTGAGTTCCTACCTGCCTTACATTTTTTCCATAGGACAAATGGGGTGATCTTACCCCTCCTGATATATAAATACATGGAACTGAATCTTGCCATGCCCCTAAAACCCCAGTTAAAGTATTAGTTCCACCGGGACCAGACGTGACAACCACACAGCCGATTTTCCCTGAAGCTCGGGCGTAGGAAGCGGCGGCCAAACTTGCCGCTTGTTCATGGAGGGTATAAATTACGTTTATTCCGCTTGTTTCCAAAGAATGGAAAATATTAGCGGCGGCACCGCCTTGAACACCGAAAGCAGTGTCTATTCCACGTTCTATTAGTGTTTTTGATAGAGCATCTGTTAATTTCATTATTTCAAAAATTACCTACATAAACACGACTGGCGTTATTATATCCATAACTTCATTATTCATAAGTTTAGCAATAATTGTCCTGTAGTTGATTTTGGAATTAACTGCAGTAACAACGATAGGGTAATTTTTGTATTTAGCTAGATTGGCTCCATCAGTTATAGGGATATCGTAATTCATGTAGGTTTTTCCAATTTTATTGGGATCGTCATCAAATATTGCTTTGAGGTCTCCGAGAACAGGGATGTGGTACTTTAATAAAGGCAACATTAGGGCGGCTCCATATCCGTATACATTTTCATAATGTTTGATTCGGGACGAAACAATTTCCTCTGATGAGTTCATCATTCCTGTAAAGAGGCTGTATTGGAAGCCGATATAATCTTTTGTAAGTAAATCAGGCTCTCTACTTTCCAATTTCTGTAATTTTGCCTTTTTAGCTTTTTTAAAGGTGACCATAATGGTACCCCAGTGGTAGTTATCAATTCCAATGTTTAAAATTTCCGCTCCCAAGTCGTTTAAAAATGTTGAAATAGATTTTACAGAAAAATAATTATAATGCTGATGATGAATTTGATCGAATCTACAATCGCGTACTAGGGATTCTAGACCAGGAAATTGGAAAGCAAATATAGTCTCATCGTGTCCTAGTTCCAAAGCATTCATTACGAATGTTTTAGGGTCTTCTATATGTTCCAATGTTTGGCTGCATATAACTAGATCGATCTGGTTTTTAGGAAGGTTAATTGATACATTTTCAAAAAAATCACCGATTAAAGTAATTTTTTTATCTGATATATTTTCCGTATATTTCAAAATAGGGTCAATGCCGATTAAGTTTTTAGCTTTCGAAGACAATTGTTTTAATAAGAAAGTGTCGTTACACCCAATTTCGATTACGGTATTGAGTAGATTAGTGTTTCTTATGTCACCCAACAAAAACTTCTGAAAAACATCTATCGAACGTTGTGCTGATTCACTTTTGGAAGTTCTTGTTGAATATGAATCGTTATAGAGTAATTCTGGCGCAATGATATTTTGAAGTTCGCCATGCGTGCAATTCCTGCAAAAATGAAAAAATTGATCCACGAACCCTAATGTCTCTTCGGGTGCTTTTGTGACGTATAGTTCGGTTATAGGAAAATTCGGGAATGTAATCGTTGGTTCTTCAAAATCGCAACTGCATACAGTACACTTTTGTCTGACGTTATGTTTTGGGTTTCTGTATTCGTTAATAATTTTTTTATCCTTAATTTAAACCATTTTTATAAGGCACTGGTATTTAGCTATCTGGGAAAAAATTCCCCAATAAATTGACCTGTCCAATATCGACACTTTTAAATGGTACATCGTGCAATTCTTCGTACCAATACGAGAACAATAGTGTTTCATGTGAATAGGGATATGGTTTTCCCTCTAACCCAGACAGACCCGAAAAAAACCCTAAATGAGGTTTACTAAGTAAAGCAGCTAGTAGGGACATTCCTCCAAGTGTTCCAACCAGGCCCTGAGATCTTCTTATTATTTCTGTTTGAATGCCAAGATTAATATTTTTTTGAGAAATCAACGGCACTTGGAAGATATTTGGGTTTTGGTAATCTAATAAATGTGATTGTGCTTCATCGACGGATGAAGGAACACTTAGATCTACTATGTTTTTTGTTTTAGAGAGGTTCGATGTGTATTGATGAATATTTTTTTTATTTTTTTCAGTTTCTGGAAGATTTGAAGGATGAAAATAAAATTTTGCTGCAATGAATGTTTTCGGTAAATTTAACTTATCCACTAAGTCAGAATATTTTTTTGTTACCATTTGAAATTTTTCGTAAAGTAATATCTTTTCTGTTTCTTTAATGGACAGGCAGTTATTTATCCAGCGAACTTGAAATTTATCCGTATTTTCCCACATTTGTGATGGGTGAAAAATCTCGTAATTTTTGATGTCATGTTGTTCGGCATATTTTGCGATAAGATTTTTTTCTATGGCTGAAATTCGGAACTGTTTTTGGCCTGCGTTCCCAAATTTAGTAAGAGCAGGTACTTTCTCGCCCAAGCTTCTTTTTTTTTGGTGTAAGAAGGGTTCTTGGTAAACCTTATCATCAATGTAATCGAGTATTTCTATATAGTTATCTGTTAATCCTCCGTACCAGTTTTCCACTCCTCCTCGCGAAACAGCGTACAACCTTTTATGTTGCAGCCTGCCAGTTGTTTTTAATTTTTTTAGATACGGTATCCAGTATTCAATCTCTGCGCCTATATCACTTAGCCAGGGTCCCAAAAAAAGGTCCTTGTCCTTATCGCCATAAATTGGAGGCCTAACATTGTTGTAATGCCGAACGATTTTTCTCTTAAATGTTTTTATCGGTTCAGGAAGTGCGCTTTTTATTTTGGTAATCATATTAACAAATACGTGCTAAGTTACTGAACTACCGGCAAAAAGATTTCCTAATACGTTGACCCGTTTAATATCCGTGGTTTTACATGGTAATTGGTTCAGTTCTTCGTAAATATGTGCAAATGTCATTGTTTCGTGTGGGTATGGGTGTAGGGTGCCCATATTTTGATCGATACTTTTAACGTGACCCGAAAAAAAACCTAAATGAGGTTTACCAAGAAAGGCTGGTAGTAGGGACATACCTCCGTATGTCCCTACTAGGCCCTGAGACCTTCTTATTATTTCAGTTTGAACACCAAGATTAATACTTTTTTGTGAAATCAACGGTACCTGGAAGATATTTGGGTTTTCGTAATCTAACAAATGTGATTTCACTTCATCAACGGGTAACGGAACACTTAGGTCAACTATTTTCTTCTTCTTAGAGAGTTTTCTAGTATAGTCGCTAACGTGTTTTGCGTTTTCTTTGCTTTCCAAAAGATTAGTGGGGTGGTAATAAAATTTTGCTGCAATGAAATCTTCCGGCAAATCTAATTCATCCACTAAGTCAGAATATTTTTTGGTTACCATTCGGAATTTTTCGTAAAGGAATGATTTATCAAATTCGTAAAGTGACAGACTATCATTTTGCCAGTGAGCTTTAAATTTATTTACATTTATCCACATATGGGAAGGGTGAAAAATCTCATAATTTTTGATGTTATGTTGTTCGGCATATTTTGCAATAAGATTTTTTTCTATAATTGAAATACGGAATTGATTCAAGGTTTCGTTCCCAAATTTATTAAGAGCGGGCACTTTTTCGCCTAGACTTCTTTTTTTACCACGCAAGAAGGGTTCTTGGTAAATCTTATCGTCAATGTAGTCGAGTATTTCTACATAGTTATCAGCTAATCCGCCGTACCAGTTTTCTACTCCTCCTCTTGAAATAGCGTACACATTCTTGTGGTGTAATCTACCATTTTCCTTCAAACGTCTTACATACGGTATCCACTGGAAAAGTTCTGAACCCACGTCACCAAGCCAAGGTCCCA
This sequence comes from Chloroflexota bacterium, assembly GCA_002730795.1. GTDB lineage: Bacteria > Chloroflexota > Dehalococcoidia > Lucifugimonadales > Lucifugimonadaceae. The sequence continues at coordinate 19,672 of PCAX01000007.1, read as the reverse complement.
AAAAAAGGTCCTTGTCCTTATTGCCATAAATTGGAGGCCTAACATTGTTGTAATGCCAAACGACTTTCCGCTTAAATATTTTTATGGGTTTCGGAATTATTTTTTTTATTTTGCTAATCAAAAAAACTCCGATTCACCCACATCTAAAGCACCTGGATAGTTGGGTTTTCATAACAATTTCTTATTTTTAAAAAAGATGATACGAGATGCTTGATTTTCGTGAATTAAATTCAGGGCAAGTTAACAGTGTATCAAATGTTGATTTTAATTTTATAGTATCTATTTCTAGTGAATTTCAAGGGTGGTTTATATTCTAAAAAATAACTGCACCAATACCTTTGTTATGTTAAAATCATTCAGAGACCTCCCCTCCATAATTCAGGAAAAAAGGTGTTTAGAATTGAAAAAAACCAGCGACAATAAGTATGTGATTTTGGGCATGACGTATGGAGCACATGACACCTCTGCCGCTTTAATGATAGATGGGCAGGTAATTGCAGCATGCGAACAAGAACGCTTTGACCTAATTAAACACAGCCGTTCGTTTCCCAAAGAAGCTATAACTGAATGTATGAAAATAGGTCATGTTTCTTGGGACGAAGTGAATGAAATATCGGTCGGCTTTGAGTATATCGACAAAATAAGAAAGGTTTACTTAGAGCCAGCTTTAATTGATGAAGCTCGTATCGAATTCTTAATTACCGATATTGAGCGAATAAAAACTTTTTACAACATGGAAGAAATCATCCGCCATGAAACGGATTTTAATGGAACTATTAAATTTTTCCGCCACCATAAAGCACACCTCGCAAGCGCTTATTATCCATCTGGCTTTAATGAAGCTCTACTTGTTAGCTTTGACGGTATGGGAGAAATTGAAACAGGAATGATTGGACGTGGTGTTGACGGCCAGATTGAGGTATTACATGACAACGTTTTGTATCCTCACTCATTGGGTCTTTTGTATTCAGCTATAACATTTTTTTTAGGCTGGCAAATTAATTGTGATGAGGGAATCATAATGGGATTAGCTCCGTGGGGTGATTATAATGCCCGTATTCCCGATTATGATAAAAGTTATTTGGAAGTTTTTGAAGATATAGTCATAATAACGGGTAAATATGAATATGAGATCAACCTTGACTGGATCGCGTATCACCAAAAACGAGATACATGGGTTAGCGATAGATTCAAAAACATTTTTGGTCAGAAACGAGAGAAAAATGATCCTCTAATGGGTCATCATAGAAATATAGCGGCCGCCTTACAAAAAAGGCTTGAAGATGTGGTGCTTGCACAATTAAATGAAGCGAGAAAAGAATACGGCCTCTCGAAACTGTGTATTGCTGGGGGTGTGGGACTTAATTGTTCATTAAACGGGAAAATCGTTGATAGCGGTCTTTTTGATGAAGTTTTCGTACAGCCGGCTGCTGGCGACGCAGGAATTGCATATGGATCTATTTTACTATCAGAATCCCAAAGATTGGGTAACGGGTTACGGCCTAGTAAGGACCATAATTTTTATCTCGGATCTCGTTATGAAAATGATGAAATCGAATCTGTTCTGATTGAATGCGGATATTCTTATGATGCTCCAAAAAATTTAGCGGCTGTAACGGCGAAAAGTTTAGCGGATGGTTTAATAATTGGATGGTTTCAAGGGGCATCAGAGTTTGGACCAAGAGCATTGGGAAATCGAAGTATCCTTTGTCGTCCATATCCGGAAATACAGAGAGATCATATCAATTCTAGAGTGAAATTTCGTGAGGAATTCAGACCATTTGCACCTGCTGTCTTATCTGAATATACTGAAGAATTTTTTCAAATTAAACAAGAATCACCACATATGCTAATTGCGTGTGAAGTTAAACCTGATAAGAAGCAAATCATCCCTGCTGTTGTGCATGTGGACGATAGTTGTCGTGTACAAACCGTGAAAGAATCCAATAATAGGGAGTTTTATAAACTTCTTAAGGAATTTCATAAAATTACTAATTGTCCTGTTTTGTTAAATACAAGTTTTAATGTTAAAGGACAACCAATTGTAAACACACCTAAACAGGCTGTAGATTGTTTCCTGTCGACGAATATAGATGTGTTGGTTATTGGGAAGTATATTTTAAAAAAATGATGTAACCCGCCTTTTTAAATAAAATAGAGCCAGAAAATTCAAGTATATTGACAAATTTCTTTGAGATAGTATTTCTGCAAACTGTTGTCGAGGGAATTAAATTTAAATTGTGGAAGATCTTTCTTCAATTTATTTATGTTAAATGAAAGTTCAGTAGCCCTATTTGTTTCTTCAGTATATTGTTCAACGATACCTGAGGCAGGGAAGAATGAGTCGATCTTCTTTGCGATATGTAACAAGTCATAACTTTTCCCGCTAGCAACGTTGTAAATTCCTTCACAATTATTTTTTAGCAACTCATATACGATCCTAGAAAGATCTTCAACATCAACATAATCCCTTTTAGTTTGACTAGAACCAGTAACGGAAACAGTCTTGTCTAGATACGCAGATCTAAACATTTTACCTATTAGGCTTAATTGTTTATCATTTATTCCATAAAGACCTGTAAGACGAAGTATTATCCATTTTACTCTCCTCTTTTCACACTCAATTTGAGTAAAATATTCGCCTACAATTTTTGAAAGACTGTAATAATCTTGGGGTAAAAGCGATGTATTTTCAGTAATTGGTAGATTGGGTCGATTTCCATAAACGTCAACAGAACTAAAAAATAAAATTTTTTCAATATTTGAATTTATTGAATTGACAACATTGCGAACCATTTCGACATTTTTTTGAAATGAAACCTGTGAATTGTCTCTGATTCTTGAAATAGCAGCGGGCAATAACACTATGGTTGGAACTTTAATAGACTGGAAGTGTTCTCTAACTTTTTCAGGGTTAAGAAGATTAATCTCTCTTCTTCCTAATACTGAATGGGGGATGGAATTTTTAATTGCGAATTTTTCTAGTGATGAAGATACAAAACCACCACCCAGAATATGCCATTGTGGCGTCAAAAGATTCTTCAAGTAGTTTTTTTAAGAAGATAACCGCATCTGTTACAGCCTGATATAGTTCCACAACGACGAATTTCTTCCTTGAATTCACTAAATACTTTTCCGTGAATAATGGAAGAAAGGGAAGTTTTTTTCACATTTCCTGTATTGATGGCCATACATGGGAACAGATTACCATCAACGTTTATGTGAACACTTGCCCAAGGAGCTTTACAATTTTGAAAGAGTTCTGGTATGTGATCTTTCTCATTTATTAGTTGAAAATCTTTTGGAGTAAGTGGTGTTGTGCTATTTAAATTAATAAATTTGGGGTGGGTGTAACTGTATACTCCATTTTTGATATTATAGGCACGTACCATTTCTAATTGATTTCTAATTAGATCTAAATCAGCGTAAATATGAGCTTCGGACAATGAATTAATTGCCTCTAGAGGAAACATTATGTCCGAATGTTGGATCGGATGTCCCTTTAAAAACATAAAGCTATGAGTATCAGCTTTCAACACTTCTTTACAGTATTTGTATATTTCGAAAAGGTCCTTACTGTTTTCGTCAAGAATAACCGTCTTCATGTCTAATAACTGTGAAGCCTCTTTATCATTTCTTTTTTCTATAAATAATTTAAGCATTTCTTCAGTTCTATTCCATTTTTCTGTAGGAACATCACGAAGTGTATTACCTATATTGTCAAATGAAATTGATAATACCTCAAAATTTTTTCTTTCCAACAATAAATCAATAAGATCTTCGTTCAATAATAAGCCGTTAGAAATTATATTACAGGTTAATTTTTCGGTAACTTTAAGGAACACTTCTTTGAAGCCTTTGAAAATAAATGGCTCCCCGCCAGTTAAAGTAACATGTGCATAGTTTGGTAATTGATCAATCAGATTTTTCCATTCTAATGTGGTCATACTACCCGCAATACGGTTTTTTTCCTGAAAACAAAAAGAGCATCTAAGATTGCATCTATTAGTCAGAATAAAGACATAACGATGGGGCAATAAACTTGGATCTTCATAAGTTTTTTCAGACCAAGTAATTCTACTTTCGTGGTATTTTGTATTTTTTGTGATCAATTCTATTCCATAATTCCGTCTCATATTATATAAAAATTTCTGTTTTGTGACATCGTATGGTCCAGTTGTTGTTTTTGGTTAATTTGTGATTTTGTGATTATGAGTGGTCAATTGGTTTATTCTATCGCAATCAAAAAAAATAACTGTGAAGATAAGTTGCAAACTTTATTAATCCTGAGTGTGGTGTATGTTTTCTTGAAATTTAAATAATTGTTTGACTTAGTGGACATTCTTGAAAAAAAAATCAAAACTAAACCGTTATACAATTGAATCATGAATATCTCCATAGCTGAAAATCTTTATAAACAACTTTTAAAAATACGAATCATAGAAGAAGAAATTTCAGATCGCTATTCCGAAGAAAAAATGCGTTGCCCCACTCATTTAGCTATCGGACAAGAAGCAGCTGCTGTGGGCGTATGTGCATCGCTCAATAATAATGATTATGCCGTTTCGGGTCACAGGGCTCACCATCATTATATTGCCAAAGGCGGGAACATCAATAAACTAATTGCAGAATTATATGGTAAGGAAACAGGTTGTTCGGGTGGAAAAGGGGGTTCAATGCATTTAGTAGATAAAAATGCGGGATTTATGGGTAGCACCGCAATTGTAGCTGGAACGATTCCCGTAGGAGTAGGGTTATCTCTATCTCAAAAACTTAAAAGCAGTAAAAATATAACATGTATATTTTTTGGGGATGCTGCAACGGAAGAAGGTGTTTTCTACGAATCAATTAATTTTGCAGCTTTGAAGGATCTTCCCGTTTTGTTTGTATGTGAAAACAACAGGTTTTCATGTTTTACTCATTTATCTCAAAGACAACCTGAAAGTAGAAAAATTTTTCAAATGGTATCTGCAATGGGTATTGAATCTTTTGAATGTGACGGTAATGACGTTATCTCTGTCTATAACATGGCAAATCAAATAACAAAAACAATTAAAAATGGAGAAGGCCCAAAATTCTTAGAATTACATACCGATAGATGGTTAGAACATTGTGGTCCTAATTATGATGATGATCTTGGCTACAGAAGCAAAATTGAAATCAAAAAAAGCAGAGAAAATGATCCGATTAAAATTTTAGAAAAAAAATTTCCTGAATTAAGTAGTTCCAAAAAAAACAGTATAAAAAAAGAATTAAATCTCTTAACTGAACAGGCTTTTGTATTCGCAGAAAATTCGAATTTTCCCCCAGAAAAAGAAGCCTACACGAACCTTTATTCGCAGTAGTAATGACCATCACGAAAAAACAAATCACTTTTTCACAAGCAATTAATGATGCAATTCAAACTGCTATGGCTATAGATAAAAGTGTAATTTGTTATGGTCTTGGTGTAACTGATCCAAATGGTATTTTTGGTTCCACAATAGGTTTAGAAGAGAAATTTGGATCTCAAAGAGTGTTTGATATTCCCGCTTCCGAAAATGCTGTTACCGGAGTAGCGATAGGGGCAGCCCTAGATGGGGTCAGACCAGTGGTTGTGCACCAGAGGTCAGATTTTTCTTTACTAACACTTGATCAAATGATTAATAATGCGGCAAAATGGCGTTATATGTTCAACGGGATACATAGTGTACCTATCACGAATCGACTTATCGTGGGCAGGGGTTGGGGACAAGGTCCAACTCACTCACAAAATTTACAGGCTTTATTCTCTCATATACCTGGATTAAAGGTTATTATGCCTAGCACTACTTATGACGTCAAAGGATTACTTTTATCAAGTGTTTTTGATGATGATCCAGTAATTTTTCTTGAACACCGATGGCTTTATAACCAAGTCGGTCTCGTTCCTGAAGGCGATTATAGAATTCCAATTGGAAAAGCAAAAATTATAAACAAAGGTGAAGATATTACAGTAGTCGGTATGTCATATATGACAATAGAGGCATTAAATTTAATTGCTGTGTTATCTGAAAATAAAATCTCTTGCGAACTAATAGATTTAAGAAGTATTAAACCCATAGATTCTAAATGTATAATCGATTCCGTTAAAAAAACTGGTAATCTATTGGTTCTTGATACAGCTTGTAAATTTGGGTCTGTTGCTTCTGAAATAATCACCCTAGTTGTTGAAGAATGTTTTTCCTACTTAAAGCAATCTCCTAGAAGAATTACTTTGCCTGACTTTCCAGTTCCAACAAGTCCAGCTCTTACTAGTAATTTTTACCCTCAAGATTTAAAAATAATGGAAGTGATTTCCGAGATGTTATCCAAGAAAATTAATCATCAAAAACAAGAAAGACCACCGATCTCTATGCACGATATTCCCGGAGATTGGTTTAAGGGGCCGTTCTAAAATATTTTTATTCGTTCGGCATATAAAATATAGGCCTTACCGCTTTGCCTGTTTCCATATTTTCAATAGCTAAGTTAATATCTTCCAGTTGGTAAAGCATGGAGTTTAGTTCATTTACGTTTATTTCGCCATCACCTAGCCATTTTATATATCTAGGAAAATGATGGTCAGGCTTATTGTCTCCGCCCCAAGATCCTAATATTTGCCTACCATCATTTAATAAGCTTATTTGAAGGTTGAAACTTTCGCGATAGTCTGTGTTTCCTATAATAATGAGTTTACCCCCCTGTTTCTTAGTAGCGGATAGGGCGTCAGGCATGACGGATGTGCTGCCGCTAGATTCAAAACTGTAATCTATTCCGTTCGGGACAGATTTAAGTATTTCCTCTAAACTATTAGCCGTGGATCCATTTATGGTTTGGGTGGCACCTAATTTACTAGCTAATGATAATTTGGTTTCAAAGAGATCTATTGCAAAGATATTTTTACAACCTAAAAATTTTAAAGCTTGAATTATCATTAGACCTATTCCTCCGCAACCCCAAACTGCTACGTTAGAACCCTGTTTAACTCCAGCAGTATTAATTACTGCCCCATATGCGGTTGGAATTACGCACCCTAACAAACAGGCATTAATCATGTTTGTTTGACGTGGTATTGGGAATATTCTATTTTCGCTTATAACCGCATAGTTCATAAATGTAGTAATACTTCCTGCATTTACTTTTTGGTTTAAATATTTATAAGATGAAGCCCCCCCTTCCAAACCGGAGCCCTTCATCCAGGACAAGACGACAGGGTCCCCTGTCTTGATTTTTGTAATTTTCGCCCCTGTTTCTACTATGTATCCTGACGCTTCGTGTCCTAGACAATGTGGTATGTATTTATCGGGGCCTTTAAGGCCATTGATTTCCATTAATTGAGTTCGACATAATCCGCTATATGCTATTTTTACTAATACTTGTTCATCGGACAATTTTGGAATTTCTAAATCCAAAATATCAACTTGTTTTGTCGATGTAAGAACAGCAGCCTTAGTTTTCATTTTCGTGTTGTAACGATTGGTAAAAATTTTTTAAAAATGGTGATCCAATATGAAATGTTTTTTTTCATAGGATGTAGTCAGGATTTTGTTTTTCAATTGGTTAGCAATGTAATTAAAGGATGAATTGACATTATTGTTTTGTGGCATGGTATGATCAGTTGCTTTTTTGAAAAGTTAATTTACGATTACGCGTGGTGTTTGGATGTATTTTATCGCAATTAACAAAATAACTGTGAAGACAAATCCTGCGATTTTCTCATTGTGATGTGTGTACGGGGTTTTTAGGTGTCAGTAAGTTAATAAAAATTGATGATAATCGTGTGTAAAATTGTAGGAGCATTATGAAGAAAATAAACGTAGCGTATTTTCTTACTTATGTATATTTAAGGACAAGTTTAACTACGAGAACAGCCAATATTTCTTATTTACAGGCGTTTAGTACGGACGGTAATATCTATGGATGTTCAAAGTAAAATTGTGTGAATGATAAAGATAAATTATTTGAATTCGTATTAGAGTCGAATAATTAAGTTGAATTCTAGGAGATTGGAATGGAATTAGGTTTAAAAAATAAGACAGCCTTGGTAACCGGTGGAGCTACAGGTATAGGAGAAGCGATAACTTTGGATTTAGCCAAGGAAGGTGTAAATGTTATTTATTCGAGCAGAAAATCTGGATCAATAGATAAGATTGAAAAAAAGCTAAGTAAATTCCCATGTAACTCTCATCCAATATTGGGAGATGTTAATGATAGTGATGATCTAAATAGAATCGTTAAAGAGGCTTTTTCCGTTAATGGAATGATAGATATTTTGGTTAATAATGTTGGGCATACACTGGGAATAACGGATCCTTATTGCTCATTAGATGATTGGCATGCGGTAATGAAGCTTAATTTTGAAGTTGCGGTTGAAGCTAGTAATTTAGTAATTCCCGCAATGAAAAAACAAGATTGGGGACGCATTGTTCATATTTCAGCTGGGGCCGGTTTGGAAAACAGTGGACCCGTGACATATTCCGTAAGTAAAGCCGCCTTAGTTGCCTATACTAGAACCATGGGACGGATACTTGCTACAGAAACTACTAACGTAGTGATGTCCTCTGTTTTGCCCGGGATCATTATAACCGAGCAGGGACATTGGGCAGAGGTCTTAAAGACTAGACCTGAACATGCTGAAAAATACATCAACGAAAGAAGTCCGCTCGGTAGATTCGGTGAAATACATGAGATAAGTCCTATGGTTACCTTATTGTGTTCCGAATTAGCAAGTTTCTGCCAAGGGGCTATCGTTCCCGTGGATGCCGGACAAGGTAAGCATTACATGTCTTTTAATTACTTATAACGGTTGTCTTATTCTATGCGTCAGTAGGTATAAGGGATGGAAAGCATTTCATGTGCTTTAATTACTTATAACGGTTGTCTTATTCTATGGTTCAGTTCGATATACTTCATTCTATAGATTTGAATATGTGCCGGGGTGGCGAAACGGTAGACGCGCTACGTTCAGGACGTAGTGCCCTTTATGGGCGTGTGAGTTCGAATCTCACCCTCGGCACCAGTTATTTTTGTGAGAGGGGATAAGGATTTTCCAAGCGCTTGTAGCTCAGATGGATAGAGCGCAGCCCTGCGAAGGCTGAGGTCGTGGGTTCGAATCCCGCCAAGCGCGCCAGATTTTTATCACAGTGGGTTGGTTGTAAATAGCCCGCAGTATGATTTCATTTTATTGCGATAGGACTATTTTAAAAAAATACTTCGAACATCTAAAAATTTGTTTGTTTTTTGATTTAGGTTAAATAAAAATATATAACTAGAAGTTTTTATGTTCATAACAATTAGTTATTTGAAAAGATAAGATGAATCAGGATAAACTTGAAACTCGACCAGATTTTTCAGATCTACAGTCCGATTAATTTTTCTGCGTCGACGGATGTAATATAAGCCTATGCGGTTCTTTCGCTACACAAGGATTTTACTAATGAATAAGATACCATTCTTTGTTTTGATCGCTATCTCTTCTATATCGATTGGTTTGGTTTCATGCGGTGGTGGGGAAGAAGATGGTGTAATAGAAGAAGAGAATCGGACCATTAGGATAATAGAGGATTCACGGATATTTTCATTGGATGATATGAAAGGGGTAGGTTGGAAAAAACAACACGAATTAGTTCCGTCCGAATACCCACTTGCTCTCGAAAAATACTGGGGTTATCTGAACACAAAAGAAGTAGGGGTTTTGATTTATTCCAGCGCAGATGAAGCAAAAAGTCAAGGTTTGGATTCAGCTAAACAGCAGACATCGAGGGGTGAAGATGGAAAAGCTTCTGAAGGTGTTGATCGTATTTCGTGTAGGCATGCTCAAGGTCAGAGTGCCGTCAAAAACATTAAAAAGAATGTTCCCATAAAATACGCATACAACGGGTCTATTAACCTTTTACTAGATTTGGATGACAGAAATATTCCCGAGGCCCCTATTTGCCCAAACAAATATCCTACGTACAGAGATATTACTATTATTGGCAACATGGTGGTAATGTGCGAAAGTGATGGTCGAAATCTTTCCGAACCATCTACTAATTGCGCTGAACTTAGTACATGGTTATCTGAATAATTAAATTTTTAGCATTAAAAAATGTAGTAAATAAAATCATTCGTGGTTGTGGTTCCTAACATTAAAATTCCTGTTACGCATATGACACCTAAAATGGTGTTAAGAATGACCATTATGTAGCTATTGAATCTTGTTATTACAATGTGTCTTTTTTTTATCATAATGATAAAAACAAACATTGGAATCGTATAAATAAAAATTAGGACCAACAGGTGTAGAGTAAAAAGCGTGTTGGGAGAACCAGTAAACCCATTATTGATTATGTAAGAGATGTCTGATTCTCTAAAAAATGACCACCCAAACATAAACAGAATTGTTGTCAGTACGACCTTTAATATTCGTGGGATACGTAGAACAAATTGGAACTGTTTTACAAATGTTTCTGTTATTACCAATACTGCATGGTAAAAACCCCAAATAACGAAATTCCATGAAGCTCCGTGCCATATTCCCCCCAACAAAAAAACAATAATCACATTTCTAATCGCGATCATTGTGCCTTTTCTATTCCCTCCCAGTGGAATGTAAACGTAGTCGCGTAACCAGGACGACAACGTAATGTGCCACCTTTTCCAGAAATTAGTAGGCGAGTTAGATAGCCACGGGTTGTTAAAATTCTTACTAAGCTCTATACCTAAAATTCTTGAACTACCTCTAGCTATATCCGTATATGCCGAAAAATCTGCAAATATTTGGACCGAAAAAGCCAATACGCCTGTCCAGAATAATCCGAATCCTGGTGAATCTGAAGAAAATATTGAGTCACATATTTTCCCTACATTATCAGCTATTACAAGTTTCTGAAAAAACCCCCAACTGATTAATGCAAGACCTGATGTGATGTTTTCAATGTTATAGGTTCTTTTGTTTTCAAATTGTGTTAGTAATTTGTTTGAACGTTCTATGGGTCCAGATAGTAGTTGAGGGAAGAATGATACAAAGAGTGCAACATCTATAATATTATTTCGGTAGTTTGTTTTTTTGTTGTAAACGTCTATGACGTAACTCAGGGATTGAAACGCGTAAAAAGAAATTCCTATGGGAATAATTATGTATAAGGTTGCAAGATTTATTTCCAAACCGTAACCGGATATCAATTTTGTGACTTGGCTAATAAAAAAGTTTGAATATTTGAAATAGCCTAATGTTCCTATAGCTCCGAATATTGAAAAAAGTAAGTAAATCTTTGCGTGTGATCTATCTCGTTCAATAAGTAATCCGAACAAATAAGTCATGACGGAGTAGATTGCTAATATGATGGCTAATTTAATTTCGACAAATGCATAAAAGTAATAACTGACTGCGAGCAATAAAATATTTTGTTTCTTTAGTGGTAACAACCAATAAAGTAAACCAACCCCTCCAAGAAAGAAGAGATAATTTAAAGATGTGAAGGTCATGATGGATTTTTAATGAAATTTTTTNTGAAAAGTTNGGTGTAGTGNATTTTATATCTNGACCNTATGTGGGCAGAATCATAAAACATCGNAGCATCTATCCAATCGACTNCTGTCATATCAATGAAATGTACCCCGTTTGAGTTCAAATAAGAGGANAAATTTTCNACGTATGATTTTTGTAGGNTTTGGNTTTCNATTTTTGTTGAAANAGATGGGTTTTTTGAGGTTTTTACCAAAACCANGTCGATTTTTTTCTCCTTGGCTATTTGTATGATGGCAGGTAGGAAAGANTTTTCGATTTCTTCGTAAAACGGNTNGTATTTNCGNNTATTGGGTTTAAGTANANTTTGTCGTTTTCCAAAAGAATCGATTTTAAACTGGACAGATTCGCTGTCAATGGAACTNAATAAACTAGCAAANTGATTTAGNTACGTTTTTATTTCTTCCCGCCTTTTGATTATCGGATAAATNCTTAACGTTAAATNATCNTTCCAACTTGTGTCGCGGGATATTGAAAAGAAAAGTTCTTCNGGATATACCAACAAAGGTTCGATTAAATTNTTGTNGGNNCNTCCTGTGGTCGAGATNGGTTGAGTTATAAGATTATCGTAAAAGAAAATATGGACGATTGGAGATTTTATTGAAGTTTGTCCGATAATGTTTTTTAGTTGAAGATACCATATGCCTGCTGCACTGCCATTTATGGCCAAAGATTGTGTGGGTATTCCCGTGATTTCCGAAACTGTTTTTGGATCTATTCGGGTATCCAAAATAGAGTTACCAAGAAAAATTAACGATGGATTTTGTTGTTCTAAATTTTCAATGGATTTATGGTCAAATTGTTCGGGTTCGTAACCCAAAACTAAACTCGGCACCGCTGGCAATGCGATATAGGCAATTAAAATTACAGGTAAGGTAAGAATTGACAGATAACGGAATTTCATTTCATTTTTTTGTTTATTTCAAACATTGGATTATCCATAATATATAAGCATGACTAATTACAAACAAACTGCAATNATGATTGTATNTGTTGGTTTAATTGCGNTATNTGCCGTGGGATGCAAAGAAAANATCTCGCAACANGACGAAGNATCNCTNNCTCAAATTAGTACTACNGACAGGATNATANAAGTTGATGATTTATTNAATTCTTCNTTTAAGAAATCTAANNAATNCGCNACTGATGGTTTACCAGGCGCAGAAGCAGTGATTTACGGTTTTCTAAAGAAGGATTCAGANGCTTTTGACTATGAGGTNCGTTTTTATAGNAATCACNGAGAAGCTGTCGATTTGGGNATTGAGCTTGCTGAAGAAGGATCTGGTTTAACTGCAGTTTTAAACAAAAAAGAAGCAGTTTANAAAGANGGTNTAAAAGAGAGGCGAATGNTNATTGGTGGAGCTGGTGGNGCNGGAGGNAGAAGTGGAATAGGTCCTAGGTATGGGGGATATNTTGTCTACGAGAATTTAATTTTGTTATGTCCAGGAGCTAATCTTGGGCANGCNNTTGANCGNTGTAAATATTTAGTAANNGCTTTGAAACCGAATGACTAGCTTTTTTTTGTTAAAAGACTCAAACGTGTATACTTTGTGATTATAAGGACTAAGTTCATATATAATTTATTTTATAAATATACGCCGGAGTGGTTAGAAATGAAAAATATACTATTGATTTTTGTGTTATTGATAGTGATGGTGCCTGTGTACGCGTGTGGCGGTAGCGACGATGAGGTTGTGGCTGACATGGATGGAGCGGGTGGAGGATCGGTTGGTAAAATCACCCAATCTGATCGAATGTTTACTATCGATGATCTATTAGCAGTGGGATTTAAAAAGTCAAAGACTTACGATGTTGAAGGGTTAGAAGGAGCCACGGAGGCCCATTATGGTTTTTTTGGACCGGACCCTTATAGTAGGCTTGAATATGAAATTAGGTTTTATCCCGATCACGCGACGGCTATTGGACCAGGTGTTTCGTTTGCTGATGAGGCAACAGGAGAAGATGCTGTGATACTTAAGAATGTTCAGCGTTGGAAAAAAGGATTAACTCAAAGAAGGCAATGTGCGGGTAACGGTGGACATCATTCAGGNAAATGCGATAATGCNAANTANGGGGATTANATAATTAACGGCAATATGGTTTTGTTGTGCCAAGGTAAAGATAGTTCAACTGCTATTCAGGCNTGTAATGATCTAATGGATAAGATCCAATAGAAAGAAAACATTGAAAAAAGTTTTATTCACCTTTCTGTCGGTGTTCGTTTTTGTTGCAGTGCTTGGATGTGGCAACGGTGGTGGTAATGAAGATAAGGCGTCAGATACTAAAATAATTGAACCCGATAGGGTGTTAACTGTAGAAGATGTACGGAATGTTGGTGCTAAAGCCAACAAGGAATATGACGTTGCGGATTTACCTGGGGCCTTATCGGCTTGGAGGGCGATATTCGATAAAAAAGACTTCGAACTAAGATTTTACGAAGATCAGTCATCGGCTATAAACTTGGGAACTGAGTGGGTAGAAAGTACCACGGGTGAAGACGCAGCAATAAAAGGTGATGGCGTCATGTGGGAGGAAGGAAAAAAGGACAGAAGAAGGTGCAGTAGGGGGGCTGAAACTCCTCATTCAGGGTGCAGTTACTCTGCTCGATATTTCGATTACATGATAGTCGGTAACATGATTCTTCTGTGTGAAGGCTATACTTCCGATGAGTCGATCGGAAACTGCAAACAATTGCTGGACGCTATTGGTGTTCCCCGTAGCCATTAGTACTGATGGGGTGACTAGACTAGGGCAATGTATCTACTAAGTCTATACACGTTTTTAATTCCCTTTCACATAGCATCACAATATTTCCTACTATCGCATATGCTGGATAGCGATTAACTACGGGGATTAAATAGTCAGTTTGACCTGGTTTTTTACCCAAAACAATTTCTGCTGGCTCTTTGCCCAAACTGATGGCGGTTTCGTGTGATTCATATATACGTACTTCTATGTCTTTTTTGTTAAAGAATCCGTACCAAACTTCGGTAGCTCCGGGCACTGTGGAGGTATCAAATTGTTTGGATTTTTTAAATCCTGATTTAACTAAGTCGTCCATAGAAAATATTCCGTTGGGTTTCAACATTATCCGTATTCCGTCTTCATCGGGTATCCCATAAGCTTGTCCGTCTGAAGGTGTTTGAGATTCGTTACACCCCATCATAAAGAAAATCAAAAACAGGAGGGGTACTGTTTTTTTCATTCAATTTCTCCCATAGAGCGTAACAGATCTTCACATGTCGAGATGTCAAGCTCACATAACATAACCGTATTACCGGCGATTACGTATGCTCCGTAGCCTTTTATTGAAAAGGTTCCAGCTCCTTTAAGACCTCCACCTTTTTGTTTTGGTCTTGTTATCGAAGATTCAGCATGTTTTAAACCTTCGGACAAGACATCTGAATGATTTTCATAAAAACGGATTTCTATGTCTTTCATGTTAAAAAACCCATAATAAATAAACTTCGATAAAGGGACGGTATCGGTAGGGTATTCCTTACTTTTTTTAAACCCGACAGAAGTAAAACTTTCCAATGTGTATGTTTTACCTGAGTTGTAGATAGGAAACTCTGTTAATTCTTCAGATTCCGTCGCAGAATTTTCAATTGCGTTTGTTGATTCGGGTAAATTATTATCGTTATTACAGGATACTAAAAACAGTAATCCTAAAATGAACGTGGCCGACCAGAAAAATCTTTGTGTCATTTTTTGTTCCAATAACCAAGAAACCCCACCAGTAATGTTACCGGCGGGGTTTCTAATTTAAGCTTGTAACTTAATCCTATTTAACTAGGCTTCAAACCGTGGAGGACAAGACCCCATGTAAGGTGCCATGATGCCTCGTTAACGTAACCACTTGTCTGACCACCGAGAGGCCAGTTGGTCCAGTTCGCTTCACTCATTATAATTCGGTGATAGAACTCGAGTACTGGTACATCGGGAAGCTCGTCAAGCCATATTTCCATAGCCTTATGGAAGAGCTCTGTGTTTTTCTCAGGTGAAAGTATTGGGTGCGTCTTTGCCACTTCGTCAGTTAGTTCATCAAACTCAGCGTTCTCCCAGTGATAGAAGTTCACTTGGTGACCACCAGGAATGTTAACTGATGACGACTGGTAAAGTTTCATTGTGAAGTAAGGATCACGTACAGATCCACCATGTCCGAACATTAGACATTCGAAGTTTCCTTCAGCCATTCTAGATGAAGCATCAGGAGGTTGGATATAACTTGCGTTAATACCACCCTTCGTAAGTTGTTCGGCTACGACAGGACCAAGGTCAACCCAGGGGCTGAAACCAATGATCTCACAATTGATTGTGTTTCCACCAGAATCCTCATATATCCCATCTGAGTTTTTTGCAAACCCAGCTCCCTCTAGAAGAGTAGCAGCTTTTTCAGGGTTATACTCCGTAGTGTCGTGCTTTGCCAAAATATCGGCCACGCCTTCGAAGTAAGGTTGTAAAGGTGGATACCCAGGCATAGTCAACGGATTGAACGCGGCATGACCGTCGTAAGCAATCTGTCTCAATTCCTCTCGGTCTAGGAGATAGCTGAACGCCCATCGAACATTCTTGTCGTCGTATGGACCAAATTTACCACTGTCATTGAATGCAAGTGATACTGGCCACCAGTCAACATATCCGAATGGTGATTCTGTTCCAGTATGGGTAACGAGATCTGAGTTTTGTCCCAGAGTCTCAACGATTACTGAAGGAGTGGTCATTGCAGAGTAGTCAACTTCACCTTTTATAAGTGATGCTGCTCTCGCTGTTTGGTCAGGTGTTGGCAGGTAAATAACCCGCTTGACATCCGGTAATCGACCAAACTGTCCAAGTCCTCCACCGTCAGCACCCTTAGGTGCATCTGTAAGTCCATCGCCCCACCAAGAATCAGCACGATCAATAATCTTCTGTTCTGCTGTTCCTTTTGTTACTCGCCATGGGCCAGTTGTCAAAGGCCAGCCTTTCGCAGGATCGTAGTCCTTGAAAGTTGTCCAGTCTTGTTTGCTGTAGTGGTGTTCTGGGACCATGTAGACACCGATATCAAACTTGTAGGCAAGTAGAAAAAAGAACCTTGGGTCTGGCCTGGTAAGAGTTACCTTAACCGTGTGGCTATCGACCTTAGCTGCATTATCTAGCACCTTAGCGACATCTGTACCCCAACGAACTTCTTCTTCAAGTTCTTTAAGAGTATTTAGTGTGTAGACTACATCGTCGGCGTTGAATTCTTCGCCGTCAGACCAATTAATTCCTTCTCGGAGTTTCATGGTCAGTACTGTGTAATCATCGTTCCATGACCAGCTTGCTGCTAGCCAAGGGATCATCTGATTGCCGAACGCACTGAAGAACGCAAGCGGCTCAAAAATAATGTTCGGGCCTGACTGGTGGTTAGCACCAATCGCGTATGGGTTCCATAGTTCGTGATCAACAAATCGTCCTTCTGCTCCACCAAGATACCCTATAAAAGTGTCTTCTCTTGCGACTTCTTTTACTTCCACCTTAGCAGGTTCTGGTTCTGGTGTTGCAGTTGGCTCCGGCGCTTTCGTTGCGGCAGGAGCTGCCTTTGCAGGCGCTTCTTTAGCTGGAGCGGGAGCCGCCTCTTCCTCTGAACTACAAGCAGCCACCGCAACTAGCGATACCGAAAGCAGTCCGAACAAAAGGATTTTCCAATTCCTTATTGACATTTAAATTGTCCTCCGTGATTTCTCACATGCATATCATCGTGTTCGTAGCGCGCGCCACGAACTAACCTATAAATTGTCGTTGATTTATATGGTAGAGTCAATGTTTTACACGGTCGTAAGTAGGATTAATGAACAAAAATATATTAATTTGCTATTTAGTGGGTTTTATAATTAGTTTTTTGAAGAGTTCAAACCATTTAATCCTTTTGGTTGTATTGTGTTTTAGCTTTTCTAATTAATCGTTATTTATCATTGTTAAAAACTTTTTATTAACCTGTAGACTTACAAGGTGAATGTTGCGTGGAGTATATTACAATTCATAAGGTCATGTAAACTAATGGTGGTGCTAGGGTTAATATGAAACGTAGGACTTTGGGTTTGGCACAGGAAAAGACATCAAAAATAGAAGATAAGACCAGTTCTGTATCAGAAATAATATCGGCTGTATTTCGACATTATATTGTTCGCAGATTAGTGTTTTTTCTTTTTGTGATTTGGCTTGCTGCTACAGTTATTTTCATTATTCCAAGGCTGTCGGGACAAGATCCTGTAAAAGAAAAGCTTTTGTTGGAGGCGCAACGTGGTGGCGCTCTTCAGACTGGGCTTGATGAGATGGCAAAGACTTACCAGAAACGATTTGGATTAGATCGCCCCATGTATATTCAATATGGTAACTTTTTGCTTGATTTGGTGCGTTTTGACTTAGGGACTTCCATAGCCTATTACCCAAGGTCTGTAGCATCCATTGTGTACGATTCTATTCTGTGGACGATTGGTTTAGTGGGAACAGTAACGATATTGGCTTTTTCACTTGGCACTTTAGCTGGGGCCTTTCTTGGTTGGCCCAGAAGACCTGGGTGGGTACAGTATTTATTTATGCCCCTATTGACGCTTTCAGCAATACCTCAGTACTTGCTTGGCCTCATTCTTATATTTATATTCGCATTTCATCTTGAATGGCTGCCTCTTTTTGGAGCTTACAAACCGGGTACGGTCCCAAATCTAAGTTTGGATTTCGTTTTCATGGTTCTTCGGCACGCTATTCTCCCTGCTTGCGCTATATTACTTGCTGCGGTTGGTTTTTGGGCCATTGGGATGCGTGGAATGATGATTAATACCCAAGGTGAAGATTTTATGATACAGGCGGACGCGAAGGGATTGAAAGGTGCCAGAATATTTTTGCGTTATGCGATAAGAAATGCGCTATTACCTCAAGTAACAGGAGTTGCTATTTCACTTGGAACGATTATAACTGGAGCTATATTGGTTGAGCGAGTGTTTCTTTACCCGGGATTAGGGGACATTCTTTTTCAGGCCATTAGATTATCCGACTTCTTTCTGATAAGAGGGATAGTAATGACGATTGTGTTTTCGATCGCAATTGCTACGTTGATTTTGGACCTAATATACCCACTTATAGATCCCCGTATTAGAACGAAGACCTAATTTATGAGTCAAGCATCCAGCCAAAAACCTCCAAGTAAAAGATTCTCACTTTTTTACGAGGAGCGTCTTGAGCCTATATTTGGATATGGCAAGAGAAACCCGTCGCTATTAGTTGGCATTGGATTGATATTTACACTGATGGCGTTTGTTATTGCGGGTTACCTTTTTTACGATCATGAGAATTATAGGGTTACTTCGGTCAGTACGCGGAAAGGTCCGTCTTTTGTGGAAAAAATGCAACAAGGAACCACGGCCGCACTTTGGACCGATGCTACTGCAAATATTTTCGGCGACGCCCAACTTCTTCCTGCCGGTGAAACTTATGTTATAGAGGCACAATTCCCACTGCAACGCGGAGGTTCTAAAGCGGTTGAAAATCCCTTCGCAGAGGCTGCAACTTTGGGTAAGGCAAAAATAACAGCTGGTTCGGAAGCTGAGGTGGAATCATGGGTAGATCTTGTTGCAAAAGAAGATTACCGTGGTGCAGGTAAAAAGGATGGATCAGGTGGCGATTTTACTAGTAACTTGACTGTCACTTTGGTTGATAAAGGTGACAGCCATAGAGCTGAAATTTCAGTGTTTAATAATGGACCCGAAGACGTTTACTTAACCAAGCTTCAAGCACGCGGAGTACCTCTTACTTTGTCCCAGGCACTGCCATTTGGCTCTGACACCCAGGGGCGAGACCTTTTTTCAGTTGCAATAAGGGGGATACCATTAACCTTGAGAATAGGTATTATTGCTGGAGCCGTATCTGTTGGACTCGGTACTATTATGGCTTTCGTAGCTGCCTATTATAGAGGTTGGCCAGATACGATAATAAGAACCGTTGTGGACACGGGAATGGCAATTCCCTCGCTACTTATATTAATACTTGTAAGAATCAACATAGGACGTGAATTATCTGTTGATGAACTAGGATTGGGAATCGCAGTGGTGGGATGGGTATTTCCTGCACGTGTAATCAGAGCCCAGGTTTTGGTAATGAGGGAACAGGCCTATGTTGAAATAGCACGATTATCGGGGACTAGTG
>PCAX01000006.1 GCA_002730795.1 Chloroflexota bacterium | reverse complement strand
GAATATCC
The DNA here is from genome assembly GCA_002730795.1 of Chloroflexota bacterium. GTDB lineage: Bacteria > Chloroflexota > Dehalococcoidia > Lucifugimonadales > Lucifugimonadaceae. Next base: position 13,609 of record PCAX01000006.1, on the reverse strand, counting down.
CAAACAATGAAAGGGGATTCGAGATTTGAGATCCTTTATGGAACTCCTCCCGTGGTTAATGATTCTAAAGTTGCCAAATGGATGTCAGGTATTGCCACAAGTGTTGTTGGAAAGAAAAAAGTAACAGAATGGGATCCGGTAAGTGTTGGTGACGATGTATCAGAATTTATTAACAGAATACCCGGAGCATACATTTTACTCGGTGGTGGTTTTACCGAAGACTCTTTGTTAGACGTGTCTTCTTCAGGACACCACAATAATCGATTCGATTTTGACGAAAAATGTTTACCTATTGGTGTTGAATTATTCTTGCGAGCTACATTTGATTTCTTATCTTAAACGACGGGTGAAGTTCCACCATCAACGTTAACTGATGATCCCGTGACATAGCTGGCTTTGCTTGAAGATAAAAAGCATATGACATCCCCAACTTCTATGGCTTCTCCGATACGACCTAGTGGTACATCTGCGGAAACTGACTTCCAGTGTTTGTCTAAAGTGTATGTTGGATCTTTTTCGTTAACTAATTTCCATCTATTTCTATGTTGTCGACTTTTCAAAACGCCGACGCATACCGTATTTACACGTATATTATATTGGCTGAACTCTTTTGACCAACTTTTTGTCAAAGAAATTCCGGCAGCTCTGGAAAGGGAGGTTGGTTGGCCTCCGGCTCCAGAGGCTTTCCCTCCTGGTGTTGTTATGTTAATAATTGACCCGTTTTTCGAAGTTTGTAGGTACTTCAGGGCGTGCCGTACGCAAAAAATGGCGCCGTAAACTTTTAGTTCCAAATCTTCAGATAAAATTTCATTTGTCATTTCCTCTAATTTATGGGCCGATGAAGTACCGGCGTTGTTTACTAAAATATCTATTCTGCCCCATTTTTTTACGACGGTATTTATTAAATTTTCAACCATAGATTCATTACGTACGTCAGTTGGAATTCCGATAACTTCATTACCAGTTTCATTTGTTATGTCGTTGGATACTGAATTTAGATCACTTTCAGTCCTAGCTGCTATGGCGACCAATGCACCTTCTCTAGACAAAGAAAGTGCGGTGGCTTTACCTATTCCATGTGTGCCCCCTGTAATTATTGCTATTTTCCCTTTAAGTCCTAAATCCATAACTGTTAACCTTTAAAATTTCCAACGTGTTTTGTTCAAATCAAACACTAAACAAGTACTTAGTGAATTACTTCTGTTAATTAACAAGATGATACACTAATCGGCGAGTGTTCCAAGAGATATAACTAGCTCGAAAACAAATTATATAAAATACGTCCAGGCGGGCTTGTGATGAATAAAAATGGGTTTCAACAACAAGTGTAAAACTGTTGTATTATTCTCCATTACCGTAGGCTCTATCAAGCAACTCTATTACGTAATTTACCTCAGGAACATTTTGGGTTTCGGAAGTTTTTAATCTTTCAAACGAGCTTCGTAACTGTATTGCGCACCCTGGATTAGAAGTCGCTATAATATGTGATTTTGTTTTTATTAAAACTTTAGCTTTTTTATTGCCAAGAATTTCAGACATTATTGGTTGTGTTATTGAGTACGTCCCAGCGGCGCCACAGCACATATCTCGTTGGGTTGTTTCCACAAAGTTTAGTCCAGGTATGGATTTAAGTATTTTTCGAGGGCTGTCATATATTTTTTGTACATTAACCATGTGGCAAGGATCTTGATACGTGACGGTAGAATCTATAGCAATAACTGGTTTCTTAAAATCTATCTCTACTAGTAATTCATGAATATCTTTCGTTATGTTGGAAAATATTACTGATTTTTCATAATAATCATCTTTTTCTTCAAAAAGGTGATCATAAGTCTTTAATTGGGCACCACATCCTGCTGAACAACTGACTATAAAATCTGGGTTGTTAGACATTAGAACATCAATGTTTTTTTTAGCTAGTTCTACAGTTGTGTTTTTGTATCCCGAGTGCATTTGTAATGCTCCACAGCACTGTTGATCTTTTGGGACTTGGACTTCGTATCCGTTTCTTGTTAAAACTCTTATGGTTGATTCGATAGCTTGTGAATCAGTGATACACATTACGCAACCGGCTAAAATAGATATCTTACCCTTAGTTTCAGCATTTGATGATGGCATATAAGTTTTTGAATTGGGGTGAAAAAAGTTAGTACTTATAGTGGGAATATTTTGTTCTATCTTTTTAAGTTTTTCAGGGAGTAAATGTTTCAATCCAATAGTTCTTATCGCTAATTGGATACCTGATTTTTGGTAAAACTTTATAATATTTCCCAACATGTAGAGTAAGGATCTTTTATTTACAATCAAAATTCCTAAATACCACAATAAAGATTTCAAAAATGTTTTTCGTCTGCTGGTTTCTAAAATTAATTTTGTATTTTCCATCAGGAATCCGTATTTTACTCCGGAAGGACAGGCCGTTTCACACGCTCGACATTGCAGGCACATATCCCAGTGACTTATCACATTATCAGTGAGTTCGATTCGCCCTTCATTGGCTGCTTTCATCAAGGATATTCTTCCACGCGGTGACTCAGTTTCTAATCCCGTTTCAATGTATGTAGGACAAGATTCAAGACAGAATCCACAATTTACGCATTGATAAAGTTCGGATTCTGGGAATTTCCCGTTTCCCCTAAAAGCTTTTGTGGTTTTTTTCGAAATAGATTCAGCCATGGTTTATAATCTTCCAGCAAATCTCCCAGCATTAAAAATCCTATTCGGATCGTACTGGTTTTTTATGCGTAACATTACTGGTTTATTAGAATCCTCCAGAAAAAAGACGTCGAAATGATTTTTAAGAGTTGTGTCACATTTTTGTATTACTAAAGCCTGTAACAAATTATTTATTTGGCTATTAATTTCATCGATGATTGATATAGCCGATTCGTTATTACAGTCAAAAAAATCTATCATTATATTTCCAAAAGCAAAATCTGATAGATAACGCATCTTTACTGATTTTGAATCTGCTACGGATTTAACAAATTTAATTGTCGGTACGATATTTAGCGGTGTAGTGGAAATTTTTATTTTAAGTTCACTTTTTTGTGTTGGTAACGTGTCCCAATAATTAATCTGGTCGTCATTGGAAATTATGTGTGGCTCGATCAAATGATTTTCACCAAACAAGTTCAGTATTTCTTTTTTTTGTCTTTCTACTCCTACTTTCCTTCCACACAACCTAAGTGAAAGTCTTATAGTGTTCTCATCACTCGTTTTATTTGATAAAACCATTGATTCTGGAACAAAATGAAAATTAAAAATTTGCATATACAATGATGAAACTGTGTCAAAATCATCAAATGTTGTAATTATTGATTCAGTTTGTTCTGCTATTGGTTGAAGCTTGAAAGCACAATCTTTAATTACCCCAAGTGAACCGAACCCTCCAATGTGTAGTTTATGTAAATCATAACCCTGAACATTTTTTACTACGCGGCCTCCAGATTTCGTTATTTGTCCAGTGTTCGTCAAGTTTTCCATCCCTATTATCCAATCCCTTATACCACCATTGGAAGACTGAGGCCGTCCTTCGGCATCTGAAGCGACAGAACCTCCTATTGTCGCGTAACTTGACTGTTCAACTTCAAAAGGTAATTTTTGGTCGTATATTTTCAATTGTTCAGATAACTCCCTTACGATTACATTTGAACTCGCTACTACAGTCATATCGCCTGGCTCGTGATTGATATATTTTGGTAGTTTTTCCAAATTGACAGCTACGGAATAATTTAGGGGTGTATTTCCAATGTGAATGCGCGTTTTCCCTCCGAAAGGTATCATGCCGGTATTTTCTTGGTTACAGTGCAAAAGTAACTCTGAAAGCTCCCTTATCGATGATGGATGTTCTATAACTTTAGGTGTAATACCATCAACAGCGAACTTTAATAATTCGTTATTTATGTTGGTTCCATTACACAAATGGTTTCATGCCCATTCTTCGCCTCCGGTAGGATAAAATTCAGGATCATTTAATTTATAAATCTCGTCGTCGTTTGATCCTCTAGGGAATATCTTGTAAGGATTGAATTTTTCTACATCCACGTTTTTATCCGTTTGAACAAAAGCAGCCCTAAGTTTTTTCATTGCTCGTAAATCCTCTTCATTAAAGACGAGTCGCATATAATCTTGTTTTTCGGTGCCTATACCGTGTTCTCCTGACAATGCACCTCCTGCTTTGACGCAAACCTCCAAAATTTCTCCGCCAGCCCTTATTGCTTGATTGACTTCCGTTTTTTTTCTTCCGTCAAACAAAATAGCGGGGTGGATGTTACCGTCACCAGCATGAAATACGTTTCCTATTGTTACCTCGAGTTTCCGTCCAATGTTTTTTACTTCCCTCAGCACTTCCGTGAGTTTGGTTCGTGGTACTACTCCGTCAACTAAATAGTATGTTGGTGCGATTGTTCCGTATGCACCTATTGCACCCTTTCTAGTTTCCCATAATTTAACTCGGTCGGATTCATTGTTAGCTTGGCGTATTTCGATTGAGTTATTTTGGGTGCATATCTTTTTAACGATGTCAATTTCCTCTTTTACCGATTCCGTTATCCCGTCAATTTCAATAAGTAAAACAGCTTCGGATCCTTTTGGGTATTTGGGATTGTAAACAGGTTCGCACGCTTCTATAGTGATACGATCCATCATTTCTAATGCCGCTGGTATCATACCTGCAGAAATCACTTCACTAACTGTATTGGATGCGTCGTCCATACTTTTAAATGCCGCAAGAATTGTAGAGACTGATTCGGGAATTTTCATGAGTCGTACAATTATTTTTGTAATTATTCCAAATGTTCCCTCTGAACCGATAAATGCTCCCCTGAGATCGTACCCTGTGTAACTTCTGGATTTGGCACCTATCCAGGTAATTTCACCATTTGAAAGTACAATTTCCATACCCAGAACATGATTTGTGGTTACGCCCAATGAAAAACAGTGGGGACCTCCCGCATTTTCAGATACATTCCCCCCGATTGTGCAAGCTTTTTGGCTAGAGGGGTCTGGCGCGTAAAACAAACCTTTATCTTTTATTGCATCCGAAAGTTTAATATTTACGACACCTGGTTCGACGACTGATAACCGATTTTTTTCGTCGACTTCAATTATCCTTTTTAAACGGGTAAGGCAAATAACTAGGGACTGCTTTAACGGCACGGCTCCTCCCGAAAGCCCTGTTCCTGCACCTCTAGCTACTATAGAGCAGTTATATTTGTTGGAAATTTTTACACATTTTGAAACCTCTGCTGCTGATCCTGGTAAAACTACCGCTAAAGGTAATGACCGATCAATGGACCCATCATACTCGTAAACTATTAAATCTTCTTTTTCCCAAACAACGTTATCCGCACCTACAACGTGTGCTAGTTCTTCAACTAGAGATTTAATTTTCAACATGACCAGCCAAGAGTACGTCTTCTCTTTATTTTTATCTGAATTTAGACTAATAATAATCATACTAATTAATTTTGACTAAATGTTTTTCAGCATTGAGAGACTAAAGTGTTTACTTTTATAAGGGTTCTATGGAACAAAATAATTGGCGTTTAAATTCTGTCTCACCATTTGATACAAAAAAAAGTTGTGCCTATGGTTCAAATGGTATGGTCGTAGCTAACCATCCTTTAGCCGCAGCGGCGGGGGCCCAAATCCTCTTATCTGGAGGGAACGCTATAGATGGGGCGGTTGCATCACTTTTTGCCCTTTCCGTAACTGAACCGATGATGGTAGGGATTTTTGGAGCTGGATTTTTTAACATTCGACTGGCCACGGGACAACATTTAATTGTTGATAACTATGCCAAATCTCCTAGAAAATCCTTCCCAGACATGTTTCGAACCACGAATGATCTTGGATTTCAAGGGCAAGAGGGAAGTAATAAAAAAAATGTCACTGGACCTCTCTCGATCGGTGTTGGAGGTTCATTAAAAGGATGGTGCCATGTTCAAAAAAAATTGGGAAATTTGGACTTATCCGATGTGATTGCCCCAGCCATAAATATTGCTAAACAGGGATTTGTCGTAAGTGATTATTTATCAAATGCAATAAAAAACAACGAAGAAGCAATACGAACATTTCCGGCTACTTCGCGAGAATTTATTCCTAATGGCCAGCTTTTAAAAACAGGTGATAGATTTACAAGATATGAGTATGCTGAGAGCCTCGGCGTCATAGCCAAAGAGGGAGAATCAGCATTATATGGTGGATCTTTAGGAAACATCATATGTGATTTTCTTAACAGGAATGGGGGGTTAATAGATAAAAAAGATCTAGAAGATTACTCCGTTATCGAATCTGATCCAGTAAAAGGTTCTTACCGGAACTATGAAATATTTGGACCGCCTCCACCTTGTGCGGGCGGTATACATTTAATTCAATTATTAAATATTTTGGAAGGATTTGATATTCAACGCATGGGTTTTGGGGATCCCAAAGTTTTAGACATAATCGCTAAATCTGTTGCTAAGGCTTTTATTGACAGAGATAAATACACCGGAGACCCCAAATTTTCGGAAATTCCTATTGAACGTATCATTTCAAAGTCATATGCGGATGATATTAGATCTGAATTGGATTTGAATGATGAGTTGATGATTACCAATACACCCAACGAATCCGACTATACCACTCACGTTACTGTAGGGGATGGTGATGGGAATGTAGTTTCTACCACTCAGACCATCCACGATATGTTTGGTTCAAAAGTTACGGTCCCGGGAACCGGGATCTTGTTAAACAATAATATGGCATTGTTTGACCCGGATCCTGGAGGTGTGCTGTCCGTTGAACCAGGAAAGCGAATGACCAGTAGTATGGCTCCCACCATCGTCACGCAAGACGGTAAAAATCATTCAGCTATAGGTGTGCCTGGAGGTTTAAAAATATTTCCGTCGATACTTCAAGGGCTAGTAAATTTAATAGATCACAGGATGACCCCTCAGGAAGCCGTAGAGGCTCCCAGAATATGGACCAAAGGAGGTTTAATAGAAATAGAACGTACATTTTCCGGCGAAAGTTATAATGGTCTTTGTAATCTGGGTAATGATGTTACATGGGTAGACAGGATAGCTGGTGGAATGAATATGATTAAATTCGAATCTGACGGTTTAATGGCGGGGGCGACTTGTTGGAGGGCTGATGGTCATGCCGTTGGAATTGGAGGATCTCCCGCTGATCAGGATGTTTTGTTTTAAACGGGTTTTGACGGATTATAGACAATAAGGATTATCGATTTGAAAGAACACTATTTTCAATGTGTAAATTGTCAGAAAGAATTTGCACCCAGTATGTTCACTATAAGATGTGATACCTGTAATGATGTGCTGTCGATTGTTTACCGAGAAGTTTCAGCGCTGGGACCTTTATTGCCTGTCGATATACACGAAATTAATTCATTAGGATCTGGTAATACGCCAGTTATTTCACTAAAAACCATCGCTGACGAGTTGGGTGTAGCCGCTCTAGTTGCCAAACTTGAAATGCTATCTGTGACTGGATCATTTAAAGATAGAGGATCAACATTGTTAATGACTATGGCCAAGATGTTTGGCATAACTGAATTTGTAGAAGATTCATCAGGTAATGCAGGAGCCTCATTAGCCGCTTATGCTGCAGCGGCGCGAATTAGAGGACATATCTTTTCTCCATCTTCCGCATCAAAAGGAAAACTGGATCAGATAAAGATTTTCGGTGCAGAGTTACATAAAACTGAAGGGTCTCGCCAAGCATCTACCGAAGCCGCTGAAGCGTATGTACGTGAACGGAATTTACCATATTTATCCCACTCTTTAAACCCTTACTTCTCCGAGGGTATGAAAATAGTGTCATATGAATTGATCAAACAATTAGATATTCCGATTCATCACGTAGTCCTTCCAGTTGGGAATGGTTCTTTGTGTATAGGAATGTTTAGAGGGTTCAATGAAATTAAATCTTTCAACAAACAAACAATTATTCCCAGATTTCATGTCGTACAATCACGTAATGTCATGCCTATCGTGAATTACATAAATGGTACCAAACCGTCAAAAATAAAAAAGACGGTAGCATCCGGTATCGCAGTGGCTAAACCGCCCCGCTTGATGGAGATCGCTACTGTGGTTGAAAATTCTAATGGTTCCGCTGTAGCTGTTCGTGATAATTCAATTTTGAATTGGCAAGAAAAATTGGCAAATACAGAAGGCATTTTTTGTGAGCCCACATCTGCGGCAGTGTTTTCTGGGTTAGAAAGTTTACTCGAGCAAGGTACTATTTTGAAGGATGAAAACGTACTGATTCCGATAACTGGAACAGGGTTAAAAGAGCCGCTATAGTTACGATTTGTTTTTGTAATATTGGAAAACCTTCGTGAACCCTTTTATGGATCCCTCAAGTACCGAATCCTCTACGCAGTAAGAAATCCTGAAGTATCCCTTTTTCCCAAATCCCGACCCAGGTACCACAAGAACCAAGTTGTCTTGAAGGTTTTTAACAAAATCTTCATCTGATGCTATGGGACTTTTGGGGAACAAATAAAAGGCGCCTTCAGGTAGAACGCAATCATAACCAATATCGATTAATTTAGAATACAAATAATCTCTTTTTTTTTGGTACACACTTATATCAACTGTGGTCTCTTGTAGTTGAGAAACAACTTTTTGCATTAGTGCTGGAGCATTAACGAACCCCAGTGTTCGCATTGAAAAAGTGAGAGCATCCATTAAAGTAGATCTGTTTTCATCCGCAGGGTTTACAGATATATATCCTATGCGCTCTCCGGCGAGACCCAAATCTTTTGAATGAGATGTTACTCCTATTGAATGGGTGTAATAATCGTAGATGAATGGGTATTTAACGTTGGTGTATATTAATTTCCTGTACGGTTCGTCAGAAATAAGGTATATGTCATTACCATATTGTTCCTCACATTTTTTAAGAATTTCAGCTATGGATTGAATAATGGAACTATTGTATATAACACCTGTAGGGTTGTTTGGGGAGTTTATAATGACTGCCTTTGTACGGTTTGTCATCGCATTCCGTAACGATTCTAGGTCAGGACACCATTTGCTATCACATTGAGTTTCAATTACCTTCCCATTGTTATGTTGAATATAGAATTTGTATTCAGCGAAATATGGTGCAATTATTACTACTTCATCTCCAGGATCCAAGATGGACCGCAAAATAACGTTCAGGCCACCAGCAGCTCCTATAGACATAAGAATGTCATTGCCCTCAAAATTTATACCTGTTTCTCCTCCGATGTTACGTGCAATGCTGTCCCTGACGTCCGTGAATCCACCATTTGGCATATATCGATGGGAACCAGCTGGTTCATTTTCTAAAATTTCAATTAATTTGTCTTTGAAGGAAGATGGTGGCTCAAGTAATGGATTTCCCAAGGATAAATCGAACACTTTTTCGTTTCCGTGGATACTTCTAAGTTTGTTTCCTTCCTCAAACATTTTACGGATCCATGAACTTTCGCCCATCTGTGCTTTTATCGTATTAGAAACACTCATTTAACATTCCTGAATTTAGTTTTTGTTTTCCTTAGATTGAATAATTTTTCTCAGAAAAGAAGGTTTACTTTTAGGTTCGTCTTCAATTACATAGGTACCTGCTATTTTATCGTGCCAGGATTGATTTTTTTTATCAAAGATAATCCATATAAAACCGATTCCCAAAACAGCGTAGGAGACGAATTTGCCGACTATCTCTCTTGGTATAGCTACAGGCCCAGGTATTTTCCCCTCAGCGTCCACTACAGATATACCTGCCACCCATTTTCCAATAGTTTTTCCTCGCAAAGCAGTAGGGATCAGGAAATATACAACAAATATAGCTATGTCCGCGAAAGCGGCATCTTTACTAAAAAGTAGACCATTGGATATCGGGGCCGTTATAAATACTGCTAGCAACAACAAGCCTGCGTCTATAATCCAAGCATAAAGTCTCCTAATTGGGCTCGCAAAATTCATCTGGTCTTTTAGGGATTTATTAGACTGTTTCAATGTCCAACTGTTTTTACAAAAATTAACTAATACTATTCAAAGATAACAATGATCTTACAAGTACAAGGTAATACAATTATCCAAATATATTGTTGTTCAGGTGTTTAATTGTTGAATTTGGAGACCTATATGTCAGGCCGACTGAACGGAAAAGTCACATTGATAACTGGAGCGGGATCAGGAATTGGGAAGGCCATAACCCACTTATTTGCCGCTGAGGGATCTTCGATAGGGCTAATGGATATCGACCAATCTGGTTTTAATTTGCTGACGGAAGACATTAAAAAAATAGGGGTTGAATTTATTACAGTTGAGGGGGATGTTTCAAATATTGCTGATTGTAAAAACGCCGTTGAGACGTGTGCCAAGACTTTCGGTAAAATTGACATTTTGGTTAATAGTGCCGGTGTTACTCCCCGTAATGCACCTAAAGAGTGGGGGTTTGAAAAAACTTGGGACTGGGTGGTAGACGTAAATTTAAAAGGGACGGTGATGATGTCTAAATTTGCTTCTGAAATAATGAAACGAAATCGTTTGGGTTCGATAGTTAATCTTTCGTCAATTCTAGGTATAGTGGGATATTCCGAGGATATTAGTAGTGATGGATTCAGCCCATACACCCATTCAAAAGGTGGGGTAGTCCAGTTTACACGTGATATGGCCGTGCAATTTGCTAAAGATAACATACGGGTAAACGCACTTTGCCCGGGTTTTACTTACACCCCACAGACCAAGCGTTTAACTGACGATGATGAAATGAAAAAAAAATTAGAATCTCTTCATCCGATGGGAAGGTTAGGTAAACCGGACGAAATAGCTAAAGCTGCTCTTTTCTTAGCTTCTGACGAGTCATCTTTTGTTACTGGTGCCTGTCTACCTGTTGACGGTGGTTACACAGCCAAATAATTGTTATTGGATATTCCTGGGTAAAGAAATTCTGAATTTTGTACCGACCCCGAGTTTACTTTCTACTGAAATTGTTCCCCCATGGGCCTCTACTAATTTTTTAACAATGGTTAAACCTAGTCCGGCTCCACCAGTTTTACGGGATCTAGATTTATCCACCCTAAAAAATTGGTTAAATATTTTATCTAGCTCCAACTCTGGGATTCCTGATCCATTATCTATTACATTTATTTCAATGGTGTGGGGATTGCTGTTACTCGTCTCGATTGTTATCTCATCACCACTATTAGAATAACTCAGGGAATTTTCAATAAGGTTTGCTATTATTTGTTTCATCCGTGTTTGATCAAATAAGACCTGTTCCATGTCGAGAGAATTTTGTACATCTGAATGTATTTTTACGCCATTTTTCTTTGCCCTGGGAGAAAAATCAGTTATTGATGATTCTATTAAGTCTGCTAANTCACCGGGTTTAATATCTAAATCTAGTGATTCCGCTTCAGCCATGGATAACGTTCTGAGATCTTCAACNAACTTNGTTANNTGAATGGTCTGANCGTGGANTNTNTTAATAGTTGATTTNTCGGGTTTTATTACNTGGTCTTTTATACCCTCTAGATAACCTCTTATGTTCGTTAAAGGAGTTCTGAGTTCGTGAGCTATGTGAGCCGTCATTTCNCGTCGTTCNNTTTGTAAGGATTCGAGTTCCGTAATCATNCTGTTAAAAGTTTTTGAAAGGGTGCCTATCTCATCGTCACTTTCTACCTCTACACGGTGGCTGAAATCTCCGGAACCAATTTTTTTCGCAGCATTTGTGAGATCTCTGACAGGTTTTAAAGATTGTCGCGTAAAAACACTTACCACTAATAACCCTGCTAATATAGCAGCGGATCCAGCAATGATCAGCGAATTTTGGAATGTTGTTTGAAGACTAGTCAATGGTGGTTCTACAACCTCTAGAACCTCTGAAACAATTCTATCCGTTTGTTCACCAGATTTTTCATCCACCGATAAATTGTTATTGTCTATTGGGTTTGGGTTTTGAGTAAGTTGTAGTGGGGCAGTAGGTAGCATTCTGGGATTCTCATTAACTAGCATCCAACCGAAGATTTTTCCGTTTACGATCAGAGGACGTCTTTGCATTTTCGTTTCAACTATGACGCGCAGGGGTTTTGGTTCGTAAATGAGATCATGAGAATTAGCAACAATGTTACCTTCAGAGTCTAATACCATTACATGCCAGCCGAAAAGGTTTTGTACGTGCTGTACTGCATACTGCACATCTTGCCAATTTTTATTTGCAGTGTAAGTATTCCTTACCAGTTCTTCAGCCCGTAAATTACGTACTTTTTCTATTTCCTTGGCAAGTTTAGCGATTTCATTCCTTGTTTCGAAAGCTGAGTAACCAGAAACAAGTGTTATTGCTATTAAAAGAATGCACGCGAACCCTATGGTAAGCCTGACCTGCAGGCTATGAAATATCGCCATCAAATCTATAACCCATTCCATATATGGTTGAAAAAAGACCTTTTCTTGCACCTGCTCGTTCAAGCTTTTTCCGTAGATTAGAAATATGGGTATCAACCGTCCTGTCATATCCTGAAAAATCGTACCCGAAAACATTTTCAATGATTTGTTCCCTAGATATGACTCGGCCAGTGGATTTAAGTAAATAACATGCCAATCTGTACTCTGTAGGTGTGATAGAAACAGGCTGTTCATTAACCTTAATACTTCTTGATTCTGTGTTGATTACGATTTCCTTGGATCGAATCTGCAAAGGTTCATCTTTATTTGATTCTATATCCTTCTGAGTTCTCCTTAAAACGGCCTTTACCCTTGCTATTAGTTCCCTAGGACTAAATGGCTTTGTCATATAATCGTCAGCGCCTTTTTCGAGGCCATCAAGTTTGTCGAGTTCATCAACGCGTGCGGTAACCATTATTATTGGGAGATCAGAAGAGGCCCTGATTTTTTGACAGACCTGTATACCATCCATTTTTGGAAGATTGAGATCCAGTAACACTAGATCCGGTGTTTCATTTAGAGTTTTATTTAGGCCGTCCGACCCATCGTAAGAATCGATCACTGTGAACCCATCGTTTACTAGATACATACGGATCAATTGCAAAACTGATTTGTCATCTTCAATTATTAATATACGTTTTGTCATGGTATTTATCATATGCGTTTATTCAAGACGGTTCAGGTTATTTATTTAACGTGTTTACAAATAATAACGGATAACGTTTTAACATATGTCAAGATTTTATTAAGATTTGTATTCCAAAAAAGCCGTCACCTACAACAACTTTATTCCCTAATTTAATTTGTTACATTCAAGAAGAATGACACCGGTCAATATAGAAAATACAGGAAATTTTGTCCAAGTAATTTTGTTGGTACCCCTGGCAGGACTCGAACCCGCAACCTAAAGATTAGAAATCTTTCGCTCTGTCCGGTTGAGCTACAGGGGCATTTTATTTATTGTTGACAAAACTATTTTACTAATAAAAAAAAGATAGCATATTTCATACAATAGATTAATAAAAATTATTTACACTCGAAGAATGATGAAAATTGCTTTCACAAGTGGCATAGACGAACACATAATTAGTAAATTACAAAAATCCCTTAATGTGGAGGGTTTAGAAATAAAAATATATTGTTCTGAATCTAGATATCTTCCCGATGAGTCTATTGCT
>PCAX01000005.1 GCA_002730795.1 Chloroflexota bacterium | reverse complement strand
TTTTTCGGAACTATCTTAAAAAACCCTATTCTTTTTTTGTGGAACACCAGGCTGGAGATCTCATTCAGCGTCAGCTGATGCAGACACGAAATACCGCGACTGCTCTGGGCGAGCTGCTTAAGTTGTTCGCTGCCTTGGCCACTGTCGTGCTCCTGTGCGTTCTTCTTTTGACAATTGTTCCCGGGGGTATTCTAGTTATTGTCTTGGTCATGACGGCTATTTTTTCTGTTGTTATGATTCTGTCGCGTCGGCGGCTTTACGATACTGGCGTTAACATTGTCGAGATGGAGAAGAGAGGGTTCGCCTTGGCTACCGAAGCACTTTCTGGTATCCGGCAGATTAAGATTTTTGGTGCCGAGGAGCATTACACCGATCGTCTCCAGGTTATCTGGGAGAGGTTTGGTAAACATATGGTGTTGCGTAATTTTTTCACGGCCTTACCGCGACCAGCGCTGGAAACTCTGCTAGTGATCTGTGGTCTCCTGGCCATGCATACCTTTTTGGATGGCTCTGGTCGGGAAGGCACGCAGTTGATGCCAATGTTCACCGTGTTGGGTGTGGCGTTGCTCCGCATGTTGCCGCTGATTGCTGGAGCCAGCTCTCAGATTATGAACGTCGCCTCGACATGGCATTCGGCGGAGGTGGTAGCAACGCTTCTGGCGACTGAGACGCCAACGACACCGGGCAAAGTTTTGCCACCTTTTCGGCAATCGCTGGTCGTGGAGCATGTCAACTTCTGCTACAAGGAGCAAGAACCGGTTTTAACTGACATCAATATGGAGTTTCAGCAGCAACGCTTCTATGGCATCGTGGGGGCTTCGGGCAGTGGTAAATCGACTCTAATTGATTTGCTCACTGGTTTTTATAACCCGCAGCGAGGCCGGGTATTGGTCGACGGGGTGGATCTGATGGGTGTCGATATGCATTCTTGGCGCGCGCAATTGGGGGTGATCAGCCAGGAAACGTTCCTTTTTAGTGGTACGATGGAGGACAACATCTGTTTTGGAATTGACGCTGAAAAGCGGGATCTCGAACGCATGCGCGAAGCGGCTCGTATTTCTTACGCCGATGAATTCATCCAGCAACTGCCAGAAGGCTACCAGACCCTAGTAGGGGAGCGGGGGGTTAAGCTTTCAGGCGGGCAGCGTCAGCGTCTGGCAATCGCCCGCGCCATTTATCTGGACCCGCCCATCCTGATTTTGGATGAAGCCACCAGTTCGCTTGATCGTTTGTCTGAGCAGAAGGTGCGGGAAGCCATCGAATTGCTGCACGGCAAACGTACCGTCATCGTTATCGCCCACAACCTGGCGACCGTGGCTGGCGCTGATCACATTTATGTGATTGAGAACGGCCAACTGACTGAACAGGGTTCGCACGAGGAACTGCGCGCGGGAGAGGGGCTCTACAGTCGCCTCTGCGCTGGCCAGAAGCTAGAATGATGTTGTTCCTAAGCTTAAAAAGGATAAAGAGCTCTCTTCCCACCGATTGATTTTTAATTGTTTTCCTTCACCCTAAGAAACGACATATTGTGTTTAACAGCTTCCTTCCGAGGAATGGTTTGTTGAAAGTAAGAAACAGAAAACCAATGGAGGTAGATTAGATATTATTGAAGGCGAGCCGGTTTAATTTAATATAAATTATTTGAAATAATCAGAAGGCAGGAATAAATTTTTTAACCACTTAAGGCTTAGGTAAATATTCAGATTGATATAGTCTTAGAAGTTCGCGGTGTTTGGCTTGTCCTTCCTCTGTATCCTTTTCGGCTATTCCAATGTCTGCCCATAGTGTTTTTGGAAGCCTGGCATAAAATACAAAGGAGTTACTCAGCCCTCTAATTTCCTCTACTGATAAAGTAGGCATTGTTAGAATTGAATCTTTTGTGTAGATGTGGGCAAGTGTTTTCGAGTCTACGTAACCTTTTTGTTCACATAGGTTCCGTAGCTGTGTGCCTTTATATGGTGAAAATATGTAGGCATTTATGCCATCACTTTTTATTTTCCTAGACAATTCAATTGTGTCAAAAACCAATTCCCGCGTTTCATCAGGGTAACCTATGATGATGTTTAGTGCGGTAGAAATACCTGCATCATGCATCATCTCAAACGCCCGAATAATAACATCATTAGAGCAATTTCTTTTAATTACTTCAGAGCGAAATTTTTCATTACCATGTTCCACACCTATGTTTACACGGTGACAATTAATCTCTTTGAGTTTTTTAGCCCTATATTCAGTGATTGTTTCTGGGCGAGTGTTCATGAAAAAAGGCACTTTGAAGTTTGAGTACATCTCGCAAAACTCATCAAACCGTTTGTTGGACATTGCTAAAAATGTATCTGTGACCATAAAAAAATATTCAATCCCAAAATTTTTTATTAAATGATCAATCTCCTCGTGCAAATTCTTTATTGTTCTATCCCTCAAAAAGTTACCGGCACCGCCGTCTTTATATAAAGTATTACTCTCAGGTGAATTGCAAAATGTACACAAATAAGGGCAACCGCGTTGAGGCTCCAAGGGTGCGAACCTGTAAACAGCTCCCATCATAGGCCTAAACAATGAGTTTGGATCGAAAATTGTGAGATCCTGTATTGGTAATTCGTTTAGGTCCTGAGCTTTACGTACCGGGTTCTGCTCTATGACAGCACCATTTTTCTTTATTATTAAATTAGGTATTTTCGTCGGTTCTCTGCCCTGGTCGAGTGCATTGCACAAGTCTAACATGGCCCCTTCACCATCTCCCCTGCAAATAAAATCTATCGAGTGTGATGAGGAAACTATTTCAGGTGCATTTGTTGGGAATGGACCTCCAACTACTGTTGGTATTTTTTTATCCTTAATAACATCCATAAACTTTAAAAATATTGGATATGTATCTTCAACGATTGAAGCAGCAATTAAGTCTGGTTCCATTTGCCCGACTTTCATAAAAAAATCTTCGTACATATCTGTGTTTTTTGTGACTACATTGCGCTCTTTAAAATTAAATGGTTTGACTTGGCCTAACCTTACGCCACGCTCATCTTTGCTTTCACCAAGTGGTTCATAGAAGGTCGTGTCAAACAAATCAATATTTCGAAAGCCATTTTTTTTAAGTACGGCAGATAGAATTGAGATTGCATATGGAACAAGAGCGCTCATGTTTAGGTTGGGGTAGAGAAACAGGATTTTAAGTGATTTATCTTTCTTCATTTAGGTCTTTTAATTTAATATTTAAATTTAGTTTCTATGATCTACAAAGAGGCTAGAAAAAGTTTATCACTATATCCCCTAGGCGCAACTTCAAAATAGATTTTAAGACATGTGCATATTTAGTAGGTAGAAGAAAGCACATCAATCCCTGTAGACTTTTGAAGCTTAAATCGGCAAAAACTTATGGTTCAAAAATTAAGCAGCGGAAGAGTGTCTCCAGATAAATCAAAAGCCACTTTCCCCCTTAGTTATCAATAAAAGTTACTATTGAAAAACTTCAGACGTGTATGTCGGGACAATTTACAACAATGTTAAACAGTGATAAGGTCTTAGATTAAGAATAATTTTTAAAGAATTTTAATTTATTTTAAGATTCTATATAGCTTAAGACATTTTGATGAGGAATTTTTAAAACCGGATAAAAAAATCCTCTCCCTCAGTTTAGTTTTAATTAATTTATAATATGGATGGAGTTGTTGATGTCTATTTTTTCTGGCCTCGAGGGTAAAAGAGTTTTGATAACTGGCGCAAGTGGTGGAATTGGGCGGAGTATGAGTTATCTGTTTGCTAAATCTGGGGCGACCTTAGGAATTCATTACAATGAAAATAAAGATGATGCCGAATCGTTAGCTTTTGATATAAATAACAGCGCAGGTGGTGAGGCTATATGTTTTCAGGCAGATTTATTGTCTTCCGATGTGGTAAGCCTAATTGACAACTTTGTTGCGAGAACTGGGGGAATAGATATACTGATTAATAACGCAGGCGCCGTATTTGGATTTACCGANTTTTTAGAATTAGACGAAGTGTCATGGNGGGATACTCAAAAATTAAATGTAGAGGCCCCTTTTTTTCTGGCGCAAAAGGCGTTTATGNNTATGAAGAAGGAAGGAGGNGGTAAAATTATCAATATTAGCTCCATTGCCGTGAAATATGGCGGTTCTTCTAGGTCGCTTCATTACGGTGCGGCAAAAGCGGCGCTTGAATCGGTGGCTATTGGACTTGCTCGGGCCGGGGCCCAACATAATATATTAGTAAATGTGGTGAGAGCTGGATTTATAGATACCCCCTTTCATGAGAAATTGGGCGCTTCAAAAGATATTGAAGAGCGAATAAATCTCATCCCACTTAAACGGGCAGGCAAGCCAGAAGATGTGGCGCGAATGGTTTTATTCCTTGCTTCGGAATCGGGGGATTTTATAACAGGAGAAATTTTAACGGTGGCCGGAGGAGACTAGATTCCGGTCTGGCGTAACGATTTTTATAAGAAAAGTGAGACAATTGAATGGGCTGAGGATTTTTTTTATTTTGCTATATTATAATTGTGTAGTTTTCCCCATGCCTCGGCATGTTTTTCCCCCATTAGTGAGCCTTGTACGTCACAAACATTGCAGGGCTTAAAATTACGATCACCTTGGTTCAATTTCTTTCTGTTTATCATCATTAACTGTGAAAACCAGATTTCAATAAAATCTTGCTCGTAGAAATTGCCCACAATCATTTTCTTTCCCCAGTCATGTGGGCACAATAAAACATCGCCAAGATAGTCCATGAAAAAACTGTAGTTTGGGTAAAAACAGGGTTTTTTTAATGGTTCACTTAAGGATGGGCGCTTGTGTGCTGTGCTATCCATCATGCCAGCTCGGTTATTCATGGTGATCCCAAAATCTTGTTCAGGAGGAAGATAGCGATGGCGAATCACAAATTGGTCATCATTTAAACCAGAAAGGTGACACATTTTTTCGAATCTCGTTGCATCATCTTTGCTGTCGTAAACGCTAATTAATAATGTCGACAGACCACTTGCAAAAAGCTTTTGTAAACGTTCCTCATTAAGCACGTCACCATTAGTAACCATTTCAATTCTAGAGTCAGACAAGTGGGTTCTAAGAAGAGAAATGTGTTCAAAAATATTTTTATCTAATAAGGGTTCTACGAAACCAGAAAACATGACCAATCCAGAAAAGTTTACTGCATTGAGTTGGTTTGCTAGTTTGCTGGTCAAATCTATAGAAATAAAATTCTCATCAATAGGATATGCTGGGTCGCTTCTGGGGCAGAAATCACAAGTTCTATTACAAGTACCAGAGGGGCTTAATTCGATAATCGAAGGGAGAGGCAGGCTATCATTGACCAAAGCGAAACCCTTATCAATGATCGAAGATTTCCTCAAAATAGCAGGGTCAAAAAAATTAGGTGATGAAAGATTTCTCGATGACATGGTTGTGATATAAATACTTTTTTGCAAATAGTCAAACAAATAAGCCTTTTAAGGGTAAAATGTGAGAGAAGAGTATAGCTAGGGAGAGATTTTGCTTTTGGTGTCTACAGGTAGTATTTGATTCGAAAATTAAAAAAATAAATTTCAGATGTCTTTGAAGTCCAAATTGAAAAATAACGAGCTCACGATAGGGACCTGGCTTTCTTTAGCTCATCCTGCCATTGCCGAGATTATGTTGAACGCTGGGTTTGATTGGGTGACAATCGATTTGGAGCATAGCGTAATCACTACCCGAGAAGCGGAGGAGATGATTAGAATTATTGATCTTGGCGGATCTGTGCCGCTGGTCAGATTGTCATCGAATGATTCAGTGCAGATTAAACGCATGATGGATGCTGGGGCTCATGGGATTATCGTTCCAATGGTTAATTCACGCGAAGACATTGAACACGCTGTGGCGGCTATTCACTATCCTGGGAAGGGCACGCGCGGAGTCGGCTTGGCTCGTGCCCAGGGATACGGCACAATGTTTCATGAAAATCTAGATTGGTTAAAGAGCGAAGTAGTTATCGTTGCTCAGATAGAACATATCAACGCGGTTGAAAATATCGAAGCGATACTTTCTTGTGACGATGTGGACGGATATATTATAGGGCCTTACGATCTTTCTGCATCGATGGGTCTGCATGGTCAGTTCGAGCACCCAGATTTTGTAAATGCGCTGAAAGAAATCAGGAAAGTAGGAATGGCAAAAAGAAGATCGGGGGGGCTGCATATTGTAGAACCGGACCCGAAAGAATTAAAAGCTAGGATTGAGCAAGGTTTCCTATTTCTTGCATATAGTGTGGATTTTCGAATGCTGGATGTGGCTTGTCGGACCGGAATCAAAATTCGAGACAACTTATAATCTAATTTCTTAAACTCTGGGAATATTGAATGACACGTGCCATTGGTATTATTCCTGCCAGGATGGCTTCTTCCCGTTTACCGGGTAAGCCCATGGTCTCCATTGTGGGGATCCCTATGGTAGGGCATGTTTATTTTCGAAGTAAAATGAGCCGTGCTCTAGATGAAGTTTACATCGCCACTTGCGATAAAGACATTTATGATTACGCATATAGTATTGGTGCGACAGGAATCATGACAGCTAATACTCACGAACGAGCGACCGATCGCTCTGCTGAAGCAATGGAAAAGATAGAAACGATGACAGGCGAAAAGGCTGATATCATTGTTATGATTCAAGGAGATGAGCCTTTGTTGGCTCCGCAAATGATTGACGAAGTTATAGCTCCTCTGCGGGACGATCCTGAAGTTATGGTGGCGAACCTCATGTCACCTCTAAAAAACCAAAAAGAACACGAGGACCCAAACGAAGTAAAAGTGGTCGTGGATAAAAACGGATTCGCGCTTTATTTTTCTCGCGAACCCATTCCTTCCACAAAAAAAGGAGGCAAAGATATTCCTATGATGAGACAGTTGTGTATTATTCCGTTTCGACGGGACTTTCTTCTGACCTTCAACAACCTACCCCCGACCCCCCTAGAGATAATTGAGTCGATAGACATGCTTCGCTTGCTTGAGCACGGATATAAGGTGAAGATAGTGCCTACCGAATCAGATACCTATAGCGTGGACACACCTGAAGACCTAGTCAAGGTCGAGCAATTGATGAAGAACGATTCGCTGCTTACCCAATATAGTTAATCAGCAAAAAGTAATTTTTTTATATTTTCGTGGGTTCAGAGGTAACAACTCCAAACCTTATTTTCTTATTGCAAAGAATTGAGCATAGCGATCGCCTGCGGTAGGAGCGCAAAATCTTCTATCATGCTAGTCGCCCCAAAAGATTCTTGGGGTTCGCTGCTATATCCGTAATTGACGGCAATGACTGGGAGGCCTGCGTTATGCCCCGCCTTGGTATCCACCAAGCTATCGCCTACCATTACGGCGCGGTGCGTTTCTGATTTCATTAGTTCCAGCGTGGTCAGGATATGCCGAGGATCAGGTTTGTTGAAAGGTAAATTGTCCCCTCCCGTGACGCCTTTAAAAAACACGTCTATTCCTAACCCTTCAAGAGTCAGAAGAGTAATTTCATAAGGTTTGTTGGTGCAGATTCCCATGCAGAAGCCATCTTTTTTTAAATTATTTAGCGTATCTCTGACATTTGGGAACAACGAGGTATGCTTGACGGGATTTGCTTTGTAGTATTCAAGGTAGCTGGTTACCGCACTCTCCAGTTTGATAGGTGAGGCGATGGCTTTTCCGGTCATGCTATAGGCATCTTCTATCATGGGGTTTACCCCTCGTCCTATCAGGCCACGAAGTTCTTCCTGGCTCAATGGTCGACGTTTTTCTTCGGAAAGCATCATGTTGAGGGAGGCAAGTACGTCGGGGATACTGTCGATGAGCGTTCCATCCAAATCAAAAACAATAGAGTCAATCATTTGATTGCCGGTAAAAAGTCATTTAGAGAAAGTGTGGATTGTTCTACGGGAGTTGATAGAAAGTAAAAAAAATCAACCCGTCACTTGATACTCAGATGATGTCGCTACTCAAGTTGTATTTTTTTTTCCAGCGGCTGTCAGCGCAGTAAATTTGAAAAACAAGTTGCATGGTCCGAAACGCATTCGTGGAGGATCCGTTCCGAACCGGTTTATCGTTGATAATAGTGTCGACGAATTCATAAATTTCGTCACGCCACGAGGTATCTTTGCTGTATTGAGTAGTCTGCTGTTTTGGGTCACCTTGATCGTTTTCGGAGTCAACCCAGACAACAGTCAAGGTTTCCGCTCCGTAACTCTTTGATCCCGAGAGAAGGCCGCTGAGAATAATGTTACCTCGTTCAAAGGTAATCTCCAGCCGAAAACGGTGGCGCCATTCAGTAGCTGACGAGTGAAATAGAGCAACCACGCCGTCTTCTGTCCGCATCATGGCATATGCATTATCTTCAACATCATAATTCCAGAATCCATTGCAGATAAAACTGTGAATTTCGGTGAACTCTCCGCCGAATAGGCGCAATAGATCAACCATGTGAATTCCTTGATCAAGTAAAACTCCTCCTCCCGCAATATCTCGGTGGGTTCTCCAGTCTGACTGGTCAAAAGTGATTAGCTTTGATTTTCCATAGACGCCTCGGAGGTTAAGGACTTGCCCGAGCTCACCTTTTTTCATGATACGAAGAGCATCTAGGATCGAATCATGGTAACGATGATTAAAACCATATTTCAGCTTCAGGTTCGGGTGTCTTTTTTCACACTCTATGACCTGACGGACTTCATCTAGATTCCTTCCTGGAGGTTTTTCACAAAAAACATGTAGCCCTGCTTCCAGTCCAGCAATAGTAACCTCGGCGGCTATATCATTTGTTAGACAAACAAACAGGAGATCTAAATTTTCTTGAAGCAATTCACGATAATCATTAAAGCATTTTATATTTTCTCCTAACTGATCATCTTGATTAGGTAATACTTGGGTTNTAAAGTTCCTGTCACAAACCGCAACGGNGGATAATTGTTGGTGAGTTTTGATGACTTCGAAGCGGCGTTTTCCTACCANTCCAAATCCGGCAATACCGACGCGGAGTTTTTTCGACATAAAAGGTTCCAAAGGGTTTGTNAAAATTTNAGATTNGGCTTCCNGNGACTTTNAATTTGCGGAAGAAAAGAGCTGGAAACTACTTGCAAGTCTAGTGAAATTAAGTGACTATACCTCGGTTAGTGTGCTTGACTCAAGTTATTGTTTGCTCGCAAAAAAGTTTTCCAAAAAAGGAACTTGAAGTGAGTTACGCAAATAGACATATTCATTCCGTGTGTTTTTTATGGTCTGGTGACCCCTCGTGAAAAAACTATTTGAAGGCTATTTTAACAGTATTTCATCGCTTATTGGTTCTGTCCAAGTTAGAGATAAAGATGGGAAGAA
The DNA here is from genome assembly GCA_002730795.1 of Chloroflexota bacterium. GTDB lineage: Bacteria > Chloroflexota > Dehalococcoidia > Lucifugimonadales > Lucifugimonadaceae. The sequence goes on along the minus strand of PCAX01000005.1, from coordinate 6,841 downwards.
TTTAGACTTATATTCTGCATGGGTGACGACCCATCAACTCTAGCTCAATATGTGACTTGATGAAAGAACATGAAATCCGCCCAGAAGCGCTACTGAACCGATTCCTTGAGTTAACTGCCGAAGATGCTAAAAATTACTTCAGCAACGAGACTCGTTTGGAGGTTTCATGCGTTGCCTGTGGAGGTACCCAAACCAAACACCAATTTGACAAAAACGATTTTGCTTACGTGCGGTGTGTTGACTGTGGTGCTTTATTTCAAAGTCCACGCCCAACCATCGCTAACTTTGAATTATTCTATCGTCAATCGAAGTCTTCTTGCTATTACGCGGAAGTCTTTTTTCCTGCTATTGCTGAAACCCGTCGTGAAAAAATTTTTCGTCCCCGGGTTGAGCAATTGATGAAGCTTTGCGAGGAAAAAGCTATCAACGTTAAACGTCTGTTTGATGTGGGAGCTGGTTTCGGAATCTTTTTAGAAGAATGGCGGAAGTGTTTTCCCCAGGCGCAGCTGTTGGCTATTGAACCTTCCGCGCCTTTAGCTCGGGAGTGTCGATCTAAGAGTTTAGAAGTAGTTGAAGAGACTGTTGAGAATGTAGTAGGGCGCGACAACTCGGCCGATTTGGTGACCTGCTTTGAGGTATTAGAGCATGTTTATGATCCTCTCGCTTTTTTACAGGTGCTCAGGCGGCTAGTTCGCCCTGGTGGCTATGTGCTTGTTAGCACACTGTGCATTGATGGGTTTGATCTACAGGTTTTATGGGATAAATCAAATCAAATATCTCCCCCTCACCACATCAATTTTCTTCCCGTAGAAGGTTTCAAAAAACTTTTTCAACGTGCTGGGTTAATAAACGTTGAAGTAACAACACCTGGGCGCTTGGATGTGGATATCGTTCGCAATGCATGTAAGTCTAATCCAGAGTTGCTTCAGGGGCAACGCTTCCTAAATAACCTATTGGAAGATGATAGTAGCGCCACGGCATTACAAAATTTTTTAGTAGAGCAGCGCAAGAGTTCACATGCTTGGGTGATTGGGCAAAAAAAATAGAAGAACATTCGAAAAGTTTTACGATAGATTACGTCTTCCTCCATATCGTGGTAGATATATAAAATCAAACCTCATTACATTTAACCAACCGGTCTGGCGAACCAAACGAGAGATTGCTGGAGGAGGAGTCTTGTTGGGTCGGGATATAAATATGGTGGGCCTTATGCTCTTATTCGCAGGCGAACTTACCGAAGTGTATAACTTTATTCCTAAAAGTCGCTGGGGGCATAATGTTGAAGATAACGCTTATGCTACAATGCGAACTGCAGATGGAATTGTTAGCATGCGCAATTCCTCGGCAACGCAGTGGACGCTGGTTTTATCTTGATATTAATTTAGAGCTAGGAATCCTTATTCTGGGGGAATGNTTTCCGGGACCANAGAGCTACGGCGCNGAGACTTTGACCGTGTTGCGCNCTGGTCCAGACAATGATCTAGGTGATCCCAAGGGGTNGATGACACGCTACAATCAAGACCCGTCATGGGATGCAAAAATCGCCATTTTTACTGAATATATTCTAAATGATAGTCCCNTGCAAAAGTAGTTCCTCNGAAGANGTCCTGCGCTTCATGCAACTCGCTTCTAAAATCTATTACGCCGATGCNGTATGGATAAAAAATTATAAAATNCCTAAACCAAACATCTATGAATAATATTGATCGTATTTTNACAAAGGACCCGGTTGCGTTTGCAGGGAAATATCTGGAATATTTAAAATCTATTTTATCACGTATAGATAACTCTGAAATCGGTCGCTTTATTGAGACGCTTCTTGATGCAAGAAAGCGTGTTGCCACTATATTTTTTATCGGTAATGGTGGTAGTGCTGCAACTGCAAGTCACTTCGCCAATGATCTAGCATATGGAACTAACGAGTACGATCAACCATTTCGGGCAATTAGCCTAACTGATAATGTACCCGTGCTTACTGCGCTCGGAAATGACTTTGGCTATGAAGATATTTTCCTCAGGCAATTGCAGGTTTTGGCAAAGGAGGGGGATGTGTTGGTCGGTATTTCCGCCTCCGGAAACTCAGCCAATCTAATCAAAGCTTTTGACTATGCTCTGTCCGTCGGTATTAAGACCGTAGCTATTACTGCTTTTGATGGCGGAAAACTCAAGGCTCAGGCAGATGAGGGTATCCATGTGCCCACTGAACCTCAAGAATATGGTCCCGCTGAAGATGCGCATATGGTGTTGGATCATTTAGTTGGGGCCTATTTAATGCGGCTCACAAAACATGCCTAATTTAGGAGAACTGTTAGAACTATCAAAATCTATTGCGGCTCAGGCGGGACAGGATTTGCTATCTGGCTTGAATCAAGATCATAAAAATTACTTCCATATCCTAGATTACCCAAAGGAGATCAAGACGATAGCGGATGTTGTGTTGGAAAAGGAAATCCTGCAGGTTCTTGGTCCTAAGCCCCCCCTCCACCTTAAATGAAGAATCCGACTATATTCCTGTTCAATAAGAATCCAATTAATGAGTCTGCATTAACTATAGGATGATCTGGAAAATAACCATCCCCCCTAACAGAAATTGACTGATAGTAAATCTGGCATTTATATAACATCTTTAAAGCTGGGTTCCGATTCTTCGGAGCCTTTAGAACAGTTTTACCATTGGGATGACCATGAAGAAACTGATTCAGTGTATTCTTTGCAAAGGTATGTCGAAAGGCATGGTAATCGATTACGAGATAAATATTTGAGCTGGGTTCATGATCTTGGCGAAAGTCGAATTGCGGAAAGACGCCTTATTGATCACCTCGTTTTTGAAGATGGCTTAAGCTATTGGTGGATGACATTGATTGTTGAAAAGAGTGACTACAAATCACCCATCAGAGATATCATTTACCTCATAGCTATAAGAGAAATTATATCCGACCAGAAACCTACCAAAATTCGGCTGGTTAATTCCAATCTATCTGTAAGTGAGGCACTTAGTGGATTATGCATGAATTTGAATATTACCTACGAATGGGAACAGCTTTCAGATAGTCTGCCACCGCGCTTAGACTTTAGATATATTTTCCATGCATTGCCTCATTCAGTTCAGGCGTTGATCGGTCTGGCTCGTCATATGTGGTGCCGATGGCCGTTTAGAAAAGCAAAAAAAACAAGCTGGTTCGGTGGCGATAAATCTCTATTCTTGTGCTCTTATTTTTCTCACGTAGATACTAATTTAGCCAATAAAGGAAAATTTCATTCGTATTATTGGGAAGGCTTGCATGAAGTCATGCGGAAGCTGGGCATTTCTGGAAATTGGCTTCAGCATTATTTCCCTCATGATGCTGTGCCCAGTCCCCAGAAGGCATTGAATTGGGTGCAGAGTTTCAATAAAAAACGGCGTGATCAGGGCTTTCATACATTTCTCGATACGTATCTGTCCTGGAGAATTGTTATGCGAGTTTTGAAGCGCTGGTTCAGGTTAATGCGCATTTCTCGGGATCTTAGTGAAATTAAACATGTATTCAGTTTGCACGGATCGGGGCTCTCATTATGGCCGCTTATGCGAGAGGACTGGTACAATTCGATGTGTGGTCGCGTTGCCATTGACAATCTATTGTATATCGAACTCTTTGATGTAGCACTTAGTGATCTCCCACACCAGAAGATGGGTCTTTATCTATGTGAAAACCAATCATGGGAAAGAGCGTTGATACATGCCTGGCGCAAACACCGTCATGGCCAGTTGATAGCTGTGTGGCATGGCATGACACGGTTCTGGGACTTGCGTTTTTTTGCAGGCTCTCGCACTGTTAAATCATCAAAATTATATCCGATGCCGCAAGCAGATCTGATTGCCCTAAACGGCAAGATGGCCATAGATACTTACCTTAGTGCGGGTTACCCAAAAAAGTCCGTTGTCGAATGTGAGGCTCTCCGATATTGTTACCTGGATAAAGTTAGAGCTGGCACTAGAAAACAAAAGAAAACAAAGAAGATCAAGGTATTAATTTTCGGGGATTACCTACCTTCATGTACGATCAAGACACTTCAATTATTAGAAGCGGCATTACCACATATGACGGTTTCTGCAACCTACACGATTAAGCCTCATCCCGCGTTTCATATCAACCCGGATGACTATCCATCGCTAAATTTAGAGATAGTCACCGATCATTTGGAAAAAATTCTATATAATTTTGATATTGCTTATTCTGCTAATAGGACTTCGGCAGCGGTGGATGCTTATATCGTTGGGTTGAAAGTCGTGGTGATGCTTGATAATACGGAGTTGAACTTTAGCCCCCTTCGGGGGCAATCGGATGCACGCTTTGTCAATACGCCCGAGGGACTAGCTGAAGCATTGCAGACGGCAGGCCAAAATAAAATTGACAGATCAGAAAAAAGTGACTTTTTGTTCTTAGACCCCGAGCTTCAAAGATGGAAAAAATTGCTATCACAGTCTAATCCTACATGAAAAAGCAATTTTTATATCGAAGACATTAAATGGCGTAGGGTAATACTTAGAATTAAGAAACTCCTGACTTGGAATTGGCGGGGCCACCAGAGGTTATGCTAACAAAAGGAGTTTTCCTCGAGCTAACAGCCTGCAAAGCCGACCAGAATTTAGTCTAAATGATTTAAGCTCCAATAATTTTATTGTGTACAAATTTATGCAATCCCTAAATATATTTTCTACTCCGGAAGAGATGGCAGAAGAGATTGCTCGTCGCTGGCATCGTGGTGCCAAGATGGCTGCCAAAGTCCAAGGTGTTTTTTCGGTCACATTATCTGGAGGAGCAACCCCTCTCAAGGTGTATAAGAAAATGGCCTCGCCTTTATGGGTTAATAAGATTCCTTGGGACGCAGTTCACATTTTTTGGACTGATGAGCGTTGTGTTCCTCCAGAAAGCGAGGAAAGTAATTATCAAACGATTTGCCGTGCTTTTTTAAATCACGTACCTATCCCTGAAAAAAATGTTCATCGAATTAAAGGAGAGGAAGAACCCGAAAAAGAATCAATTAGATATGCTAAAGAAATTAAAGATCACATGATGGTGAGAAAAGGTCAGGACATTTTTTTTGATTGGGTGCTCCTAGGGCTTGGGGTTGATGGGCACACCGCTTCGCTATTTCCCGGTCAAGAAGAGTTTTTAAAAACATCAAATTTGTGTGAAGTAGCTAGGCACCCAGAAACTCATCAAACTCGGATAACTTTGACCCCTTCCGCGATTCAGAGATCGACTTGTGTTACCTATCATGTTATTGGTCAGCAAAAAGCCAGGATAGTATCTGAATTGGTTTTAAAACCTGAGAAAAATAAAAAGTATCCAGCGGCTAGCATTTTAGGGGAATGGTATTTAGATAAAGCTGCAGCATTTGGACTTAAATCATGCTGAATTTTTTTTAAAAAATGCGGTCAGGTGATCGATGGCGGAGCGGCCCATGGCTTCTACCGCTTCTCTTGCGTTTCCACCGATGTGAGGGGTGACCATGAGGTTGGGAAGAGAAAGAAATTCTTCGTCCGTCGGAGGTTCCTCTAGAAATACATCTAGGGCGGCCCCAGCGACGAGTCTTTGATGGAGAGCGTTCTTTAAGGCTTCTTGGTCTATCACTTCTCCCCGGCAAGTGTTGATTAGAAAAGCAGTCGATTTCATTCTTTTTAAAAAGTTTTCATTCACAATGTGACGGGTCAGCTCCGTTAACGGGACATGCAGGCTAATTATGTCTGATCTTTCGATTACTTCGCCTAGACTTGTTTCGGAAGCCCCTTGTTTTTGGCAGAAATCGGATTTATCTATAATGTCTTGCACCAGCACCTTGCAATTCAGTGGAGATAAAAGCCTCACCACATCGGAACCTACGTGACCGCATCCTATAATTCCAACTGCTTTGCCTGAGAGTTGATATCCTCCGTTCTTATCCCATTCAGACTTTTTTAATTTAAATCCGGAATCAAATACGTTTCGGCAGAGCCCTAACATAAAACACAAAGTTAGTTCAGATACGGATCGTCGATTGATTCCCCCTTTCCAACCTAGAGAAATGTTTCTATTTTTCAGGGATTCCTGATCAATGCTGTCGAGACCAACTCCATATTTAGAAATTATTTTAAGTTCAGGGGTGTACTTCAGTATGGAGTCATTGATGGTTTCAACACCAACTATGGCGGCATCGGCATCACCTATGAATTCAATCAGTTTTTTACCAGATAACCGCTGTCCATTTTCGTTGAAGATAGCGTTTGGGAAGGCCCGTAGAAGTTCTTCTCTGAGAACGGTTGACTTTCCGAATGAGATAGATGTGACTACGACCTTCGGGTTGGGATTATGGCCATATTGGTTTTCAACAGTCATATCTTTCTATTCGGTAAATGAAAAAAATTCCCAAGGAAGTTAGACTATACCCACCGAGGTCTGGTGGCGCTTGGTTCGCTGGTTGGGCTGTGATTGCAGTTGCGGTAGATGGTTGCTCCCGAAATGATCGATGTACAGGAAAATGTATTCCCGCACGCAGGTTCGCAAATCCCATTTTGGATCATGGTTGAGTTCAAACTCTTCAAATATATCCAGTGCTTCCTGGATATTTAGTCCTTCTTTCAGCGTAAAATAATAATCCATTGCTAGGTCCCATTCTGGATTTTTATAATAACTTACACCGTATTTTTCGGGCTCAAATGCGACAGGTGAATATTTACCGAGAACATATGTCATGAACCCAAGGGAGTGAATGTGCGCCCGGTTCTCATGTACGAAATTCTTGCTGTCTTCCGCCTCTTTCTTGGTTTCTCCTGGGAATCCAAAAAACCCCATTATATGATTCCAGATTCCTGCTTTAGACG
>PCAX01000004.1 GCA_002730795.1 Chloroflexota bacterium | reverse complement strand
TTACTTCTGACCACTACCGGATCATCCAGAGTTGCGTCCTTATTAGGAGCCAGTCACCCCTTCATCGGTTATCGTCCATTCCGCAGGGGCCAGCACCAAGCCGTCCTTTGTTATCGTCCACACTCCCCTGCCGGGGTCCGGGGTTGTATCCTCTTTAGGAATGAGTTCCACGCCTTCATCGGTTATCGTCCATTCTCCTCTGTCAGGGATCGGGGTGGGTTCTGAAGTGATACTGTCCCAGGTTCTCCTCCAGAAGCCCCCTCGCCTGAAAGACTCCTCTCCCGAAACAAATTTTTGGGAATCTTCATCATCAGTCGCTGTTACCGAAAATGGTTCGCACCTAAACACCAGGAACAAAAGAAGAAATAGAAATACGACCGGAACGAAGGCTATAAACCCTCGTAAATCCCTCTCGCCTGAACCCTGGTTGTCCGTAGTCATTTGAAATGAGTGGTCTCTTATTCGCTTCCCTCGTACATAGGGAATAAAAATCTGTATTCTGATTCAGCTCAAATACTTCTGAACTTGCCTTAAATATAACTTACCCATAATTATGTTTTTATCGTCATATGTCACCCTGCTTATATAAAATACTCGAGAATACAGATAATTGTTTGATGAATTTAGAAAATTACGGTTTACATAACGCTGCCCGCGATAACAGAGTTGATGTGACAAGCTCGTTGTTGAGGGGTGGTACTGACGTAAATATCCGCGACAAATACGGAAATACCCCATTGCATTCGGCAGCTTTTTGTAATTCATCCGACGTAGCAGAAATACTTATAAAGGCAGGATCTGATGTCAATCTAACTGACGAAATTAACCGTACCCCCCTACATGTAAGTGCTTTTTCAAATTCCCCCGAGATTGCAGAACGTTTGTTAAAGTTTAACGCTGACACAACTATAAAAGACGCAGTGGGATTTACGCCCTTTCAAACCGCCATTGTCCGCGATTCCCTTGAAGTAGTTAAACTGCTTCTGGGCCACTTTGAAGATGTAAACGTTTCAGAAGGAGACAATCATAATATTATTCATTTCGCCGTTAGCGAAAATTCTATTGAATCGATAAAACTTCTGTTACAGAGCGGATTCGACATAAACCATAAAGACGAAAACGGTTTATCCCCCCTGCACGTAGCTGTTAATAAAAACTCAGTTGAAATCGGGAAATTACTTCTTGATAATAATTCGGATCCAAATCCTACAGACAAAAATAACCTGTCCCCTTTGCACTGGAGCGCTATTAACAATTCTGTTGATATCACGAAACTCCTATTGGAATACGGTGCTGACGTGACCATCAAAGACAAGTTGGGGAGGACCCCACTGGCGGTGGCAAAATTTTATAATTCTAGTGACATCTTACCGATTTTGTCTCAATGGACAGATGTTCATAGAAAGCCAGACTGAATCAGGTTTATCGTTTCTCATTTTCAAATCACTTTAGGCTAAACGGTTGAAATTGTGTAGGTAAATTTCTTTATCTCGCCTATATCGTAAGGCTTCTGACGTTTTTCAACCAATCTCTACTCAGCTTGTAATTGGGAATAATTCCTTCCACCCGTAGCCAAAATGCTGGTGAATGATTATGCTCTAAAATATGGGATAATTCATGTACAACAATGTAATCTATGACGTGGTTCGGTGCCATTATAATCGTCCAGTTATACCCAATATCACCCTTAGCCGAACAAGAGCCCCAACGTGACTTATATTGTTTTACCTGAATCTTTTTTGGCTCAACACCTAAAATTTTTCCATAAAATTCAGTTCTTTTCCGAAGATGTTTTTCTGATTGTCGAAAATACCAGTCAACGAGTTTTTCTCTGACGATATTTTGTTGGTTATTGTCTTTGGCACAATCGTTTACTCCAAGTACGAAACAACCATTTAGTAATTTAACCTGTTCAAAGCCGTTTGTAATAAGTTTTAATTTGTAGTTTTTCCCCAAGTACATAAAATTTGAACCCGTTACGTATTCCGTTGGTTTTACCGGTATGATCTGCGATTGGGCACGAATCTTGTCTCTTATCCAAGGGAGTTTCTTGTCAATTATTTGAGATATTTCTTTTTCTGAAATCCTCTTTGGTACTAAAACTCTGACCTTACCTTCAGCCACGCCTATGGATATCGTCTTACGCCTGTTGGTCCGAATAATGTTGATGGGAAACTCTGAACTAGTATCGTCGGAAACGATTTTTGTTCTCTCGATTAGACCCATTTAATTTACTTCTCTCCGAATCTGCAACTTAGAACATATTATCGTTCTGAAAATTCACATAAGATATACGAATGTTTGACTGGATAATTAGGAACGGAACGGTTATTGATGGTACCGGTGCTCCCAGACTCAAGTCTGATGTCGCCATTAAGAGTAATGTTATCGTGGAGGTGGGAAATGTTGAAGGCGAATCACACGCAGAAGTCGATGCCCAGGGAAAAATAGTCAGTCCCGGATTCATCGACCTACACACTCATTCAGACTCATCTTTTTTAATAGATCCCCACGCAGACTCCAAGCTTACCCAAGGCGTTACTTTAGAACTATTTGGTAACTGTGGTATGAGTTTTTGCGCCCCTCTGATTGGTGGTGCACGATCTATGTTTGAACAGCGAATCGATCGTTCAGGTGACAAATTGATCCCAACCTGGACCGATTTTGATGGGTATCTTACGGCACTGGAAAAGTGCGGTTCAACCATCAACATTGCCACCCAGATTGGACACGGAACTGTACGTTCAGCCGTAATGGATATGGATTCACGGATGCCTACACCTGACGAACTCGACCGAATGCAAGGAATCTTCGCGGATTCGCTCGATGCAGGGGCCCTAGGTATGTCTACTGGCCTGTGGTACGCCCCTGGCTCCTATTCTCTCGCTGACGAGATAATTACATTAACCCAACCTGCAGCCGACCGAGGGAAACTATACTCTTCCCACATACGATCCGAATCAGACGACCTAAGCGGACTCTTTCCAGCCCACGCTGAGGCTTTCGAAATAGGCAGACGAACAGGGGCTAGAATTCAGGTCTCCCACGTCAAAGCCGTCGGACCTAAGTTCTGGGGACGAGGACAAGATCTAATTGAAGGTATGGAAAACGCACGATCTGAAGGTATAGACGTAGCCGGAGACCAGTATCCATATGAATGGTCATCTACAGGATTCTCGGGCGCTATGTTCGCCCGTTGGGCACTAGTGGGAGGACGGAAGGCAACACTTGATAGACTCGCTGACGACGATACCAGAGCACGCATTCGTAATGATGTGACTTATTACATTAACAGGAATCACTCAGCAAAAGGTTGCGTGATAGCGAGCTTCCCTCCAAACCAAGCCATGGAAGGTTTAAATCTCCAGGAGATAGCCGATCAAATGAATTGCCAACCGGAAGAAGCTGCATTACGACTTTATGAACAATCTGAGGGGTCATATGTTCTGCATTCAATGGACCAGAAAGATGTTGACATTCTTGCCCAATGGCCTTTGATGGCAGTTGCATCAGATGGATCATCCCTTCGTGATGAAGGTCCGTTGTCGTCCGGTAAACCTCATCCAAGAAGTTACGCAACAAACACGGTGGTTATAGAACAGTTCGTAATGTCGAGAAATTTATTCTCACTGGAGGAAGCAATATACAAAATGACCGGACTACCTGCTTCTCGCCTCGGATTGAGCCGGCGGGGTAATTTAAAAGAAGGGCAAATTGCGGATATATTGATTTTCGACCCAGATAACGTGAAACAAAACAACAGTTTCATAAAACCTCACGTTTATTCGACCGGTATGGACTATGTTTTTGTAAACGGTACACCTGCTATCTCTAATGGTCAGACTAATAATACACTTCCTGGAAAAGTTCTCCGTTCAATAAACGATTAGAAAAAATAGAGAATGGTAAACCTAAAATAATGGGATTCATCACAAAAAATCTGGCTAAAAACAAAACACCATTGATGATAACCCTGTTCGCAGTTATTTCCATATTTGGTTGCTCTGTTAATGACCATAAGACAAGTGATGTAAACTCAATCAATGGAGAAACCAGAGATCAGGTCGAAGGCAAATGGCTAATATCCCAACCCAATAGCTTGTACACTTTTGAAGACTTAATTGCGGCTGGCTGGAAAAAATCCGACCAATTATCAACGGAAACACTGGAAAGTGCGACCGATGCATGGTACGGATTCTACAAACAGAAAGATATAGAAATACGGTTTTACAAATCGCATAAAGAAGCAAAAGAATTTGGTATAGAACCTGCCGTCGAAACGATTAACAAAAGTGGTGGAGCCAGAGATGGAGCCCACGCGGTCTGGACCCCAAATATCTCTATGTATGGTGCCTATGCGGTCGTCGGAAACCTAGTGATGATGTGTGAATTGGAATTGGGATCATGTGAATCGCTCATTGATGCACTGTCAAAATCCAAACAGTAATTAAATCATGATAAAAATTGTTGTAATAATTATGGTTTTAGCCATAGTCAAGATTTTAATAAGCCGGTTGATTAGGAATAACAAAGGCGGCAGTAACTTACACAAAGCCGCTGACCAGGGAGATATTTTGGAAGTTACCAAACTACTTTCCAACACTGATATTGAAATTGAAGATCAAAATGGACGTACTCCTCTACACGATGCAGTCAAAAAAAATCATCTCGCTGTAGTAGATTTATTATTGAATCATGGTGCCAACGTTCACTCAAAGGACAATTCATCAGTCACTCCCCTACATGAAGTTGTAACACACTCCGTGGCCGAAACACTGATAACAGCAGGTGCTGATGTAAACGCAGTTGATGCTGACGGGTTTACACCCCTACATTACGCCGTAGGAAACTTACCTGATCTAATAGAAATCCTTGTGAAAAAAGGGGCAGATATAAATGCCAAGAGCAACGATGGGGACACCGCATTGTCAGGGTATGCGAGGATTGGATCAAACGTTGTAGATCAGTTGGGTAAAAAAAATAACGAGGAATACATTGAAAAAGCTCAACAATTAATCGACTTCGGGGCCAACACGGAGGGTATAGATTTAAGCTGGATGAAAAAGTGAATGTTTTCAGATTTTTGCAAATTTTAACACGGTTTTTCCACCACCGTATTCTGGAGAACTAAGCTCCGCAGTATAAATATTTCCCCTTGAATCAGTAGATATTCCATGTGGTTGTGAAAACCCCTTATCTCTACCTCTAAATCTCGATACGAGTTCACCTGACTCCGAGAAAATCGATATTCCGTTCGGTGCTACTCCCGTTGGCGTTCCTTGTTCAGCTACGTAAACAAGATTTTGTCTGTCACAATGAATATCACCAGGATTTAGAACATCTCGCCATTCTTCAATGAAATTCCCATCGTAATCAAAAATCTGTACCCGACTATTTTCGCGATCACAAATATACACGCGGTCTTTAGAATCCACGTCGACGTTATGAACTAACGCAAATTCCCCTGGACCCGTTCCCGATATTCCCCAAGATAACTCCAGTTCACCCGACGAGGAAAACCTGTGTACCTGCCTGTTTCCATAACCATCAGCAACGAATATCGCTCCTGTAGAAGCTATCGTAACCCCCGCAGGCATGCAAAAAGGTCCACCGATAAAATTCTCCGTACCATATGGAGTCACAGAAGAATTTGCCCATCCCCTTTCTCCGATTTCGGTCAGTTTCTCACCATACTTGGTATATTTAACCACCACATGATCCTGCCTATCCGTAGTCCAAACGTTATCTTCTTTATCAATATGAATTCCATGGGGTTCTTTAAACTCGTTTTCTCCCCACGAAGTAACAAACTGACCTGAATTCCCCTCAAATACAACAATTGGGTGAGCGTCTCGATTAAGGACAAAAACCCTGTCTTCCGAATCAACCGCCACGTCAGAAACTCCGAGGAATGTTGACCCTTTTTTCTCACTTTTAGACCCCAATTTATCTGCCCCCTGTCCTATGGTCCACCCTTCAGGGATTTTGGGCCAAGAGTCATCCAGCTCATACCTATAATCACCATAACCTAGAATACTCATGCCTTTGTAACTCCTTACGTTTTGACTGCAACAAAAATATCATAATCGACTAGTCCTTGGCTTTTCAAGATTCAGTCAACAAAGGTTTCCTAGTTTATGAAAGGGTTTAATATTTTGACCTCTATGTTCCATTTCGATCGAACAAATTTTGTGACTAATCCCAAAACACTACTATAGATTTGAGATTTTAACCCACTCCTACCACGCGAACCGAAAAAACCTAGTTAATGCTTCTTCATGATTTCTTCACATTAATGGCTTACGATTTATGAATCGGGGAACTGGAAAGTTGTATTCCTCCTAAAAAACTTAAACGCCTCTACATAAATAATATAAGTGGTCAGTTCCCCGAACTAATAAGAGCCTTATGAGCCACAATTCTAGAGCGGTCCGTGTCTGACAAAAAAGGCCTTATGAACTTCATAAATTCCTGTAGTGATTCATCTTTTGTTTTTGAAGTTGTATCCACGGTAATCTTGTTGGGTATCAGAGACCAATTTACAAGTTCGTCAAACTTCGACATTACTTTTTCCACTTCGTCTTTTTTTACTATCTGATTTGGATGAGGAGAAGTTTCCATACGTTCCCTTATGGTATTAGGAGATGCAGTCACGTTCACCAAAACCAGGTCTTGCGCAAATCTTAACATCGATCTCTCCATTCGGTGCATGTCTATACGTCGGTCATGCCTTGTATCAGGTAACCCATAACCAAAATACATTGGTCCGTAAACCGAATCATCTATATGGAGACCAATAGCCATCCAATCAGGCATTTCCCAGGTCGCAGGCTGAATGTGGTAGTAAATACTATGGCGCTGGTGCATTTCCATTATTTTAGGTGTGGCATTAAGGAGCCAATTCTGTTCGTCTTCGGTAGTATCATCCGGATGACCTGACGTGTGCGGTATTTTCCAGTGATCGTGAATTAACGAAAACCTGCATCCCATGTTTTCTTGCATCCAATCGTCTATCGATTGGGAAAGCGTTGTAGTGCCGGAATATTCGCAACCGGCCAGTATAAGTCTCATGTCAATTCCTTCCAAGAACAAAATGCCTTTGCATCAGATCAATTTTCCATTTATATAACGATGTTTAACAATTTGGGGTAAAATAATGTTGTCCATTCAAATAATTTTTGAAATTAAAGGCCCCGATGACTTCAATAGTTAAATACTTTTTACCTCCAATCATGATTTTTGCCTTTGTTTCCTGTGGAATCGTAGACTCCGAACAGATCACGGATATCATGGAAAAAAACAACAAATTTCAGCAATACAGTCAGAGCGTATCGACCCATTACTGAAAAAGATCGATGACATAGAAAATCAGAAAATAGGACCGATCGAAAGGGAGATACGGACACTTGAAAAAGAAAGAGACGCTCTCTTCAAGAACATTAACGAAACCCGGGGTGAAAAAGCGAAAGAAATGGACCGTGCATTTAAGGCTATTAAGGCAGAACAACTCCCTATAAGGGATCAAATCAAAAACCTCAACCGCCAATATGAGGATCTGATGAAAAACGAAGGCACAACCATCAAGATGCAGCTGGAAAAAGCGAGTAAGGAACTAGAGGCTGAACAGTTTGAAATACAACAAAAATTTAAATTAATGAAGCAATCCAAAAAAGATGGTCCCTCTCCTGAAATGAAAAAAAGGCAGGACGAAATAAATGCGACGCTAAAAGACCAAAAATCCTTATTACGAGTAGAAGCCGATGCCAAAAGGAAATTACTAAGTCGAAACAGGGAAGACACTAAGAGGAAGTATCGTGCTGATTTTGAAGCCAAAAGAGACGTGATTAAGGAACGTATAGAGCAGTTGAGGGCGCACTCTAACAACCTATCGACTCAGGCACGTATAGAAAAAGCCAAAGACAATATCGCCAAAGTTGAAAAAAGACTGCAGGAACTTGGACCTTCTGATAGTTCAGACGATGAAACGCTCGAATCGTTGCAACAACAGCTTGCAACGACAAATGAACAACTTGACCAAACTGAAAAAACTATTACCGACCCAAAATGGACTGAAAAACTCACGGATGGTAGTTTAACACCTGGGACTCCCGAATACGACACCCACATAAAGAACGAAACAAAAATACAAAACCCTAACTGGAAAACTCTCGACAAAACGAAGAATGACTTGGCAAGGAAAATATCCAACAAGGAAAATGGTAAAACGAACAAAGGTGAGAATGACGATGAACAGAGAACAAGAAATTTGGAGAGAAAAGCGAAATATGAAGCTGAACTGGATGAATTGACAAAAAAATTAACCAGCGTAGAAGTAACCGCTGTCGATACATCAACTATAGATGGTGAAATCGAATCCTTAAAAGCAAACGCAATAATAATTGACGAGCAGATCACAGCATTTCCCGAATCAGATAAAACTGTCCAAGACCCTGCGTGGACCGAAAAATTAATGGTATTAACGACCGAGTTAGACGTCCTAATATCCGAACTCACTGCCCTGGAACAAAAGATCAACGCTATAGAAGTATTTATAGACGATCCCGATAACCCAGAATCCACGATTCAGAACCCCGAATATACATCTGCAGATGAAAATTATGCCGCTGCAAGTCTAAAAAAGGCGGAAAAACAACAAGAATACGAGGCTCACCTACGCAACCAAGGGGAAGTGGTGAACGCCGACTACCAAGCACTACTGGAATCAAAAACCTCCTTCGCCGAATCTATTACCCAAAAAAATGATGAACGGAATCAACTATTATCGGGCGGAACAGCCGGATCTTCCGGCCTTCCCACTAACGTTGCAGCAGTAAAACGTGAAATTGAAGAACTCGAAGATAAAAGAAATTTGATAAGCCGAGAATATGACGTTTCAAAAGTCGAGGTGGAGGACAAAGCTAAAGAATTATACAACGAGAAACAGAAGGAATTAAAAAAAGAACTAAAAGAATCTGACGAAATCGTGAGAAAACAATATGAAATTGAAAAAGAAAAAATACGAGAAGAATTTAACAAAAAGCCAGAGGAAACCCTTGTTTTAGAGGAACGGTTACGTGAAATCAGGGACGAACGTAGAGCTATAAAAGATAAAGGCAGTGAAATCAAAGAAGATTTAACCAAACAGGGAATGGTAATTAAGGCCGAAAAAAGGCTGTTAGAAGAAGAAATAGACAAAATTCAGGATAGAGAAATGGATCTTAGGGATTCACGAGGTACTTTATTACAGGAAATAGAACCTATTCAAGAAAAAATCAGAAGCATTGAAGGCCAGATCGAGGAGATGTTCACTGCACTCAACGAGGCTTACGAGGAAAAGAAACAAACGCAAAATGAACTGAAGCAAGTTGAAAGAGAAATTGAAACGCTTGCTAGAGAGGCTGAATCCGATGTCTTAACCATCATTTCCGACGCTATGAAAGCGGCTGAGGAACTTGAAAATACCAGTCCATTAGATTTTTCCCAATTCCAGGCGATAGGCCAAGAAGACTAGAAATAAGTAAAACGAAAGCGCCAAAATTTTTCAGTACCCTGGATTGCTAAAAATCACCGCACAGATTTTACGGGTCAATTGAAAATTACTAACTCGGAGCGTTGGAATTCACATGGATGCCACGCTCTAGAATTCCTCCACTTTCCGTCTTTATCCTTATTTTTATAATGAAACTACCAGCACTTTCATATGTATGAGAAGCTACCACTTCTCCACTATCTTGAACGACAGACACATTGACCCATCCTTTCCCTTCACCCCAATCGACCGAACCGATAAACACGTCATTGCTAATATTGGAGCTTGCAAAAATCTTTCCCGAAATATCGAATACTTCATTCTGATTAACGATAAGTAGCTCCGGTGCTTCGATCAATATTATTACTGGGATAGGTGTAGGAGTACTAGTCGGCGCAGGCGTAGGGGTACTTGTAGGTGTAGGTACTGGAGTATTTGTGGGAGCTGGAGTCGGAGTACTCGTTGGTGCCGGCGTCGGAGTATTAGTTGGTATCGGCGTGTTAGTTGGTGCCGGCGTAGGCGTGTTAGTTGGTGGCGGTACAGGCGTGTTAGTTGGTGCAGGCGTAGGTGTATTAGTCGGCACGGGAGTTGGCGTGTTAGTTGGTGCCGGCGTAGGCGTATTAGTCGGCACGGGAGTTGGCGTGTTACTTGGCACTGGAATAGGCGTATTTACGGAAGGAGTCTCAATTTTGGATGGTTTTTGCTCATCAGCCTTATAAACATTACTAGATTGCTCGACAGTATTCTCCGATTCATCTATAAACATTTTGGTTTCTTCATTATTTCTTTGGCAAGCAAATGCAGTCATCGAAATACAAAAAATTAAAAGGAAGATTCTGATTTTTAGAGTTTGGAACATAACGTTTACATATAAAACTATCCAAACCAGAGTCTAACGTTAATTAAAAATGTCTACCAATACAATTCAATACCAGAAGTCCATTAAAAATGTTTTGAGCTAGTCTGTATATCCAACAGACTTATTATGATTAACTGTTAATTAATCAAAAATTCTCACCAACTTATTTCCCCACCATCAATCACCAATTCGATACCTGTAACCCATTTAGATTCGTCAGACGCAAGATAAAGTATGCCATAAGCAATATCTTCTGGTATACCCAACCGACCAAGAGGTGTCATCCCGACACGATAGTCTCTAATTTCTTTTTGAGAATGTATATCAAGAGTCATAGGTGTATCCGTGAAACCTGGGTGAACTGAATTTACTCTAATACTATCCTTGCCATACTGGACCGCTGCGGCTTTGGAAAAAAGCCTAGCTGCCCCCTTTGACGCATGATAGGCCGCACCCGCCTTAGATCCGACTATCCCAAAAATAGAAGATACGTTTATTATGGAACCTCCTCCATTTTTTTTCATTTGCGGTATTCCCGTTTTAGTCCCCAGCATTACCCCAGTAGAATTCACAGAAAAAACATCATCCCAATTTTCCACTGTTGTTTCTTCCACAATTGCCCTCCCCTTGACTCCTGACATCCCTGCATTGTTAACAATAATGTCCAACCTACCCCATTTTTTAACAGCTTCATCCACACAACGAATCCATTCGGATTCCTTTGAAACATCCAATCTATAAAACATGGTACTTTCAGATGAAGAATTGAGTAATCCCTCCAGCAATCGTCCTTTTTTTTCGTCAACGTCAGCAATAACAGCTTTTGCTCCATGCTCTACAAATATTTTCACAGTTGCCTCACCTATACCCGAAGCACCACCCGTCACAATTGCAACTTTTCCTTCCAATCGAGGACCTAAGCTCATAAAATTTCCTCCTCTTATTTGATAAGAGAACAATGGTGTTCATAAATAATCCAGACAAACAAACTATAAACGCCAATCAAATGGAACGATAAACGAATTTAGCGATTAAAGTTATAAAAGTATTAATTTAAAATCTACATTAAACGAGTGAAAACAAAAAAAAAGGTCTTTTACGGATGGTGGGTCTCCCTGGCAGGTGGCGCAAACATGATTTTGAGCTCAGGCCCAACATTCCAGGTAACGAGTACCCTGTTCCGAGCTGTCGAGGATGAATTTGGCTGGTCACGGGCGTTAGTTTCCGGAGTAGCTTCTTTTGGAAGATTTGGAGGAGCTCTTCTGGGACCACTAGAAGGTTGGATGACCGACAAAATAGGATCTAAATTAATGATTTTTACAGGATTTTTGATCGGTGGTCTAGGATTAATATTCTTTTCATTCATTAATAACGCAACCCAGTATTATTTGGCGTTTTTTCTAATTTCCCTCGGATTTTCCATCGGAGGTTTTACTCCTTCCATGGTTGCAGTCAACGTATGGATGACTCAGCACAAGTCAACTGGTATGGCCATGGTTATTGGCGGTTCTTCTCTATCAGGTATATTTGTACCACTTATAGTCTGGGGAATCACAAACTACGGATGGCGGGAAACTTTCTTTCTAATTGGAGTCATTACAATCATAGTTGGCCCCTTTCTTGCTAAGGTGATCGGTAGGCGTCCTCCAAGCTATCTTTATCAAACTGATTCGCAAGAAACAACAAATTTTATTCCCCAACACGACTTCACTCTGTCGGAAGCTATGAAAACCAGGGCTTTTTGGGGTCTTGCAATAACGCACGGTCTTACAAATATTTCAGTCGGGGCAATTTCTGCACATATATATCTCCATCTCAGTGACGGAAACGGGGTAAATCTAAGTCCTTATACAGCGGGATTCGTTTTAGCAATAATGGCCGTATTTGCATTCACATTTCAAATACTAGGTGGAATCCTAGGAGACAGGGTAAATAAGCTGGCTGTATTACCTGTTTTTATAATTATCCAAGCAACTTCCTTGTTTGTGATCACCTTTGCTAAAGATATAAATGGAGCTATAATTTTCGCAGTACTCTGGGGCATAGGGTTTGGGGCCCGCACCCCAATTTTTCACTCCCTTAGGGGAGACTATTTTGGAAGAAAACACTTTGGAACCATATCAGGAGTGATGTCATTCCCAATGTCAATGGGTATGATGGTTACACCAGTATTGGTGGGATGGGCATTCGATGTTCGAGGGTCATACCAATTTTCATTCATAGTTATGGCTATTTTATGTGTTGTTGCGAGTTTATCTGTTTTATTTGTAAAAAAACCACAAATAAATTAGTTCACGATTCTGATTAAGTAGTAGTAGCATCTATAACAGTGAAAAACCTAAACGTCTAAATATAAATTGAAATCAATCCGTGAAATAGCAAGTACTTTAGGGTTAGATTATTCGTTAATAGAACCCTTTGGGAACGACAAAGCTAAAGTACCATTATCAAATTTTCCAACTGAAAATATCAATGGTCAAAAAAGTCACATGGTAGTTGTGACCGCTATCACCCCCACTCCTTCCGGCGAGGGAAAATCGACTACAGCTGTCGGATTAACCCAAGGATTAGGAAAAATAGGAAAACGTCCAGTTCTGACGATAAGGCAACCATCTCTTGGACCGGTTTTTGGTCATAAAGGAGGTGGTACAGGAGGCGGCCGGGCCACGGTGCAACCATCAGTCGATATAAATTTACATTTTACCGGGGATTTTCATGCCATCGAATCTGCCCATAATCTTTTGGCGTCAATGGTAGACAATT
Organism: Chloroflexota bacterium; assembly: GCA_002730795.1. Taxonomy (GTDB): domain Bacteria; phylum Chloroflexota; class Dehalococcoidia; order Lucifugimonadales; family Lucifugimonadaceae. Next base: position 14,393 of record PCAX01000004.1, on the reverse strand, counting down.
CTGTTTACAGGAAACAAATCAATGGATTTACTCCCCAAGGCATAACGTGGAGAAGGGTAACAGATGCAGAGGATAGGGCTCTTAGAAGTATCACAACTGGCTTGGGAGGAAAACTTAATTCACCACTTAGAGAAACAGGTTTTGATATTTCTGCAGCTTCGGAAATTATGGCGATATGTGCACTGGCTACCTCATATTCTGATCTACGGAGCAGATTGGAAAACATTGTAGTTGGGTGGACTGAAGATCGACAACCCGTGTTAGCTAAAGAAACAAATTGTGTAGGCTCAATGATGGCCCTTCTAAAAGACGCTCTTAAACCCAATCTTGCCCAAACATCTGAAGGGCAACCTGCGTTTGTACACATGGGTCCATTCGGCAACATAGCGCATGGTTGTTCCTCTATAATTGCTGATCAATTGGCAAGCCAATGTGGAGACTACGTGATAACTGAGGCGGGGTTTGGGGCCGATCTTGGATTCGAGAAATTCATGGACATTAAAGTACGCCAAGGAGGTAGGTATCCAAAGTGTGCAGTAATTGTTACCACCGTTAAAGGATTAAAATGGCATGGAGGAATTTCTTTAGATGATATTAACTCACCAAATAATGAAGCAATAAAAAAAGGATCAGAAAACCTTAGGAATGCGATTCGGATAGTAAAGTTATATGGTCTACCATCTGTAGTAGCAATAAACAAATTTCCCAGTGATAAACCAGACGAAATAGAATTGATCAAACAATTATCAAAGCATTATGGAGCGGAAGGTTGCGAAGAATCCAGCGGATTTATGGAGGGAGGGAATGGAATGACTGATCTGGCAGAAGCTGTATCAGGTGTATGTGAAACGACACAAGTTACTCCCAATTTACTTTATGAAGATAATACATCGATTATTGAAAAAGTCGACATAATAAGTAAAACCCTTTATAAGGCGTCCGAAGTTAAGTGGGGACGTACCACCAAAACAACAGCAAAGCTGTTTACAGATAATGGTTGGTATTACCCTATTTGTATGGCAAAGACCCATTTATCGATTTCGGCTGATCCAAAATTAAGAGGCGTTCCAACTGGCCATGTACTCCCTATAAATGATTTGAAGATTTTAGGTGGTGCAAAACAAATAGTAACCATGGCTGGGGGAATAATTACTTTACCGGGGTTACCATCTAATCCAAATGCAGTAGACATAGATCTTACTGAAGAAGGAAACATCACGGGGATATTAGGTGCCTAAACGAAGTAATAACAAAAATAACACGGTGAAGTTCCTATGTAATTTTTGCAACAAAACAATTGTCACTAATTTTGTGCCATCAGTACCTCCATCTTGTCCTTATTGCGGATCGGATACCATCCCAGATGAGGTTTCTACCCCCACCTCAAAAAGTATTTGTAATACTTGTCATTCTCTATCCGATATTTATTCAAGCGATAAATGCAATGTATGTAATTCGTCTTTGAGCGCTTTCACCGGAAATATTACCGACACAGAAAAAGACGGTGGCGCACTTCATCGGTCTAGGACTTTGTATTCGTCAAGTAGAGGGCCTGAAGGGGGTACTATTCCCCGTTGGAAAATTTATTAATTTTCCTATAAATATCTCCTGCTATAAGGTAACTACCTGCGTGAAAACCAATTACGGACAAACCGGTACCTTCAGCCAAATAACCTGCAGGATATAGCCCCGGTATATCAACTGATTCGAAAGTTGATTGATTGCAGACCATTTGCATAAGTTGAAATCTGTAGTTATCTCGTTTGGATATTAGCGTTAATGGGAACCATTTACTGAGCAATTGGTAATTTGCAGATGCGCCAATTTCTACTATTAAATGATCGGTTATTATTTCAGAAGTTATTTGGGATTTATTATCAATCACAGTAACGTTTCCATCATCCGTAAATCGCTTTATTTCAGAATCGTACATAATTTTAAACCTGTTAGATTGACTGTTCATAATTACGTTCAATCGTTGATAATACGGCAAATGGAGAGAATCTTTTATAAGGCGTAAGTGATTTTCTTTGGCTTGACGCATTACATAAACTACTAATTTCTCTGCATCGTATAACTCGGTTGCGGCCCAATCAGAAGATCTACCACCTCCAACTATCACACATGAATCCCCCGGATAATCACCCGGGTAGGTGTAGTTGTTAGAAATGAATGAATTATTCTCATCTTGCCATTGAAGTTTACGTGGCTGAGATTTAGGACCAACTGCAAAAACAAGATAGTCACATTCGTAGACTTTTTGCGAAGAATTTGTGTCTACGATTAATTTAAAGCGTCGTTCATTATCACCCTTGTCCACATGAACCAGTTTTTCTCCTCCACGAATTTTGTGATGTAAATTGAAACGTTCTACAAATTTCTCATAATAGAGAATAATGTCATCTCTGTGTCCTAATTCATTAGGGTCCCTATCCAAATCAAAATCAACAAAAAATTGTTTCATAGGATAATGAGCTAATTCCATCCAATAGGACGGTCCCAAAGTTAGTTGGTTACGGGGTACTTCGTTCCACAAACCACCCGGTTTACCCGAAGTTATCATCAACCAATCCAGTGATTTTATTTTACTAAATTTAATTTTGTACTGATCAGGATTTAACGAATAATTTTCCGGGTGATGGTATCTACGGAAAAAATCAATTGGTCTTACATTATGGTAAAGAAGTTCGGACGGTTTAAATTGAAGCAGATCTGATTGGGAACGTCGTATTATATTATCAATGTTTGGTCCAAATTTAAAATTCAAAGTGTCAGATAGATAGGGATGCCAACCCTCTAAAGTAGCTGCTACTCCTAAACCACCCGGACCAGAACCCACAATAATGACATCATGATCTTCAGATTTTTGATAATTATTGATCAAAGCAAAACATTAAGATTAGATATCCATACGGTAAACAAATCATAGGGTTATGTGAATTGAATAACCTTGGTGATTATACTTTAAAACAATAGCTACTCATGCGCGTTCCGATAATGGTCAGCCAATATGTCTTCCCCAAAATCATGCGTATAATCACGGAAAACGGAGTGAATGTGATTAGCTTGATTTTGTGTATTATCGTATTCAATCAAAAACCTATCATGCTTTATATTGTAGTAGTGCCCCTCACCAGGTTTTGTAGATCCGGCCCAAGCGAAAAAAGTATTTTCAAATCCCTGACTGTCGATTGTGTTCCAATAATTATCAGCCAATTCATCGGTTGATCTGTAAATATAGTGCTTTATCAACCTTATTAACTTATCTCGGGAGTGGTTTTCCAGTTGAGAAAAAGGAATTCCATCTGGGGTCAATGACCGAGCAACTACCCTAAAGTTAACGCTTAGGATATCTGGTGGAGCTACAGGGTCAACAATTGCTTGATTTCTGCGTCCATCTGGTAAAGTTACTACAATTTCCCTAGCCCACTCCTCCTCTTCAAACAAAGTTTTTTTTCCTTTGTTTTCACCGTGCTTTATTTCACTAGGGTTAGCTCCAAAAAATAAAGGTAAAATCGAAACGTCATTACCTAGAACCGTCGCAATAAGGCCTATATGATGCCCACCTACCCTGAAACTCCAAGGTTTGTCTAATTCATTGGGGTCACCAAAAACACTAAACCAATATCGTTCAGGATCCCTATTAAAACGGGAAAGGTCTCCTTGAATTCTTTCCCAATCACCTAAAATGTTTTCCAATTTAATGATTTTGGTTGCCGTATCATATCCAGCAACACTATACCCGGTTCTCATCATTTCGAGAGCCGAAGAAACTTGCTGATCATTCATATCTGATTTTAGCAATCCTTCTCGTTCCACGGGAGTATAATTCCACTCATAACGCTCTTGGTTAGATTCGAATTCAAAATGGGCTTTTTTTAATTGGGCACTCGACAATTGTTTCAAGAAGTTACTTGCGGCACTTCGCATAAGTTTTGCTGTCTCGGGAGCGTAAGTTAATAATTTTTTATTGTGTTTCATGTTAATCTCCAATAAACTGAAACTTAGGGTTCATACCAGTCTACAAGGCCGTTCGTGAGTTCCCGTGAGTTCCATGGAAAATACATAGCATAAAATAAAATGATCAAATTATCGCTTCAATCTCTATCCTACAGAGATACTTTCAATGCAGGAACCCTAAATTTATTTGGCATTATTGAAAATGCTTATCAACTCAAATTAGACGGAATAGACATCGATCATCGCCACTTTGAGTCAACTGATATACGTTATTTAGAACAAATAAGAGAACAGTGTCAAAAAAAAGGTTTGCAAATTTGTTACATAGGGGTATCAAATAACTTTGGATTGACAGGTGTCGAATTGGATACCCAAATAAAACAAATGAAATACTGGATCGATGTAGCAGCGAGTATGGGGATAAGGATGGTCAGGACATTTGGCGCATGGGTTCCAGAAAATGAAAATGAGGATGAAGTTTGGACTAGGATGGTTGAGGCGACCCGCGAAGTTGTAAATTACTCTGAATCTAAGAATGTAGTTATGGGATTGCATAACCATAATCACGGATGTGTACCAGCTACAGGAGATCAAGTAATGCAGTTACTGAAGGAAATAAATAGCCCCTACTATTCTCATATCCTAGATACCGGTCAATACCGCGGTTCACCAGGAGTATCGAAAGGGACACGTGGCATAGACGACAACCGTTGGGATTTCTATGAATCAATAAGAATTTCTGTGCCAAAAGCCGTTCAGATTAGAGCAAAAATATACAGAATAAATTCCGGTAAGGAAAAATGGTTAGATTATGATAGGATTATGCCCATTATAAAAAACGCAGAGTTTAATGGATGGATGTCAGTGGTATATGAAGGTCAAGACGAACTTAATGAAATAGAAGCCGTTCCCAAAGCTAGTAAATTTTTACGTGATATGCTGAACACATACGGGATGTAGCTATAAAATATAAGTTGGCCCCACCGCAATTAATTTAAAAAGGATAACCCAATGGGTAAATTTTATGAAAATTCAATAATACCTGATCATTTGAAGCGCGATTTTAACGTTTACGACAGGATAAGCAAATTGGGGATAAATTTGGGTTCGGAAGGTGATTGGCTAGCTGATTTAAACAGTGCCGCCATCGCAAGTGTGGTTTTCCACGAATCAGGAACGACATACCTTTCTGGCATGGGTTTAGGTCCTGGTGAAATGAATGATGACCCAGAACGTGTTAAACAAGGACAGAACGCCGCAGAACAAATTGCTGATTCAATGATTGCTAGACTTCACTGGGCGCTAACGTGTGGAAAAGAAGGCGGTGACCTCAATGATGTTCTTTATACTATGAAAGCGCTTGGAATGGTGGTATCTACCGATGTAAATTTCGGTTCTGGTCCAGCTGTCGTAAATGGCTTTTCACTTAGATGGCAATCAGTTTTCGGTGGCGGACTTGGAGAGTTTTCGGTAAATGGAACGGATCAAAACTATTCAGGTGTCCACGCAAGATCTGCTATAGGGGGTTTCACTGGTCAATTCTCATTAGAACCAGAGATTATAGTTGCAATTCCTCCAGAACTCTCTCGATCCATAATAAAAAATCGCGGATGGGTTTTTCCACTTCCTCCTGAAGAATTAAAACGAATCAGGACATAGTATTTAAACAAAGTTATTGTTCAATTTAACGTAATCACAGGGCAGAACAATTGAAGGTAATAATATCTGGATCGTCAGGGTTCATTGGAAAAAATTTGACCACCTACCTGTCAAAATCTGGCCATGACATCACAAGACTAGTCAGGAAAGCACAATACAATGACCCTTCGTATAAAACTGTTTATTGGAATCCTGAACGCAACATAATATCACCCGATTTATTTAATGGATTTGACGCAATAATTCATCTCGGTGGGGCTTCACTACTTTCTCCTCGGTGGACATCACAAAAAAAAAGACAAATTAAAAATAGCCGAGTCAAATCTACGACACTAGTAGCAAATTCGATTGCAGAATTACCTAACCCTCCCAAAAAGTTAATAGTTGCATCAGCGACCGGGTTTTACGGTGACACATCTGATGAAATTACTGGCGAAACAGGAAAGTGTGGATCGGGATTTCTTGCCAATACAGCGAAAAATTGGGAAGATTCATCATCTACGGCAAAAAAAAATGGTGTAAACGTGATAAACGCCAGATTTGGAATGGTTCTTGATTGGTCTGGCGGTTCTTTACCTCTAATGTCTCTTCCTTTTAAATATGGTTTTGGAGCCATATTTGGTAGCGGCCAGCAATGGTTATCTTGGGTTTCTTTAATCGATACTATGGAAGCAATACTTTTCCTGTTAAAAAATGATGTTACCGGACCTGTTAATATTGTCAGTAAACACCCTATATCGCAAAAAGATTTTTGTAATACTTTGGCAACACATTATTCGAAAAAAGTAAGGTTCAAAATACCTGAAAGTATAGTGAGGACATTTTTTGGAGAAATGGGAAATGAATTATTTCTTTCAAGCAGTAGAATAATTCCATCGGGTTTGATTGATGCTGGTTTTAAATTTAAATTCTCTAGCTTGAGTGACTTTCTGAAATCATCTGCCTAAGAACATAGGGCAATAACCCCCCGTTATGGTAATAGTCAGCCTCAATATCTGTATCAACCCTCAGTAAGACCTTAAAATTCTTTACTTGGCCATCATCATTTTTTGCAATAACGTTTTGAATCGATCCTACTTCAACATCAGAATCAATTCCTTCGATCGAATATTTTTCTAACCCTGTTAATCCAAGAGACTTGGCATTTTGACCGTCAATAAACTGACATGGAACTATACCCATACCAATTAGGTTTGACCTATGTATGCGTTCAAAACTCTCCGCTATTACAGCACGTATCCCAAGAAGTGCTGGTCCCTTTGCAGCCCAATCCCTCGAACTACCAGTGCCATATTCCTTTCCTGCAAGAACAATCAAAGGAATTTGATCTTTTTCGTATAATTTTGCGGCTTCATAAATGCGCATTCTCTCATTACTAGGTATGTGTACGGTCCAATCACCATCATAATCAGGAGTCAACAGGTTCTTTAGCCTTATATTTCCAAAGGTTCCTCGTACCATAATATCGTGGTTCCCGCGACGGGCTCCATACGAATTGAATTCCCGTCTAGGTACATCACTACCTAATAAATACTGTCCTGATGGGGCACTAGCGGGAATAGATCCAGCAGGCGATATGTGATCAGTTGTGATTGAGTTTCCTAAACTTACCAATACCCTAGCGTCAATAATTTTGGAACGTCTTGATGGTTTTTCATCAAATTCTTTAAAATAAGGGGGCTCTTGAATATAGGATGATCCTCGGTCCCAAGAAAATAGTTCCTCATCTGTCGAAGACAATTCTCTCCATTTCTCCGTACCTGAATAAACGGAAGAGTACTGTTCTTTAAACATTTCAGGACTGAGCGAATTTGCAATAGTATCGGCAATTTCTTTCGATGAAGGCCAAATATCACTTAGATATACTTCTTTTCCTGATTGATCTTGTCCCAAAGGTTCGTTCANCACATCGACATCGATTCTACCTGTAAGTGCATAACATACCACCAACATAGGTGAAGCCAAATANTTAGCGGTAACTTGNGGATGTATCCTCCCTTCAAAATTCCTGTTACCGCTNAGTACAGCGGCGACAATTAATTCATTATCATTGATCACATCAGATATCGGTTGAGGTANTGGACCGGAATTNCCAATACAAGTGGTACAACCATATCCGACTGTNTTAAAACCCAAATNATCAAGGTATTTATTTAATCCTGAAGCTTCCAAATANCGAGTAACTACCGTCGAACCAGGNGCNAGGCTGGCTTTTACCCAAGGCTTACGAGACAAACCCANNTTAGTAGCGTTACGCGCGANGAGACCCGCACCTACCATTACGGACGGATTGGAAGTATTCGTACAACTTGTTATAGCCGCTATTACGACTGAACCATCNGATATCGATAAAATNTNGTTGTCTATATCCACTGNATGNTTTTTAATCATTGCTTGTGGAAANGATTTTTCGAAATTATCNTTTACTTCACNCAAAGAAATTCTATCTTGGGGGCGTTTGGGACCNCTCAAACTTGAAACGACACTNTTTAAATCGAAATNGACTACTTNNGAATAATCGGGTTNNTCNTNCNTNGAGTGNAANAAAAAGTTTGATTTACAATAATTTTCGACAATATCTATATGCTTNTCATCACGACCCGTACCACCTAAATATTTAATCGTCTGTTCATCAACNGGGAAAAACCCACATGTCGCTCCNTATTCTGGGGCCATATTGGCGATAGTAGCNCGATCGGCAACGGGTAANTTCNATAAACCTGGTCCAAAAAATTCAACAAACTTNTCNACNACNCCTACGCTNCGTAATTTTTCTGTGATAGCTAATACCAGNTCTGTCGCCGTNGTTCCTTCAGGTAAAGTTCCGTTGAGTTTTACTCCGATAACTTCAGGTACAAGTATGTANCATGGTTGCCCTAGCATNACCGCTTCAGCCTCAATACCTCCAACTCCCCAAGCCAACACCCCTAAACCATTAACCATGGTCGTATGAGAATCCGTGCCTATACAGGTATCAGGGTAAAGAATTTTGTTNCCCCNATAATTGTTATCCCGNAGNACTACTTCAGAAAGGTATTCAACATTCACCTGATGAACGATACCTGTACCCGGNGGTACGACTCGGAAATTATCAAAGGAGTTTTGAGACCANTTGAGCAACTTNTATCTTTCGGTGTTTCNTTCAAATTCTCGCTCTATATTCAATGCTAACGCTTCACCTGAGTTGAAATAATCCACCTGTACAGAATGGTCCACCACCATGTCAGTCCTTACTATAGGATTGATAATGGAGGGNTTTTTNCCTTTCNTTGCTACGGCATCTCGCATAGCGGCTAAATCTACNGCAACAGGAACNCCGGTAAAATCTTGCAACAAAACCCGCCCAGGAATGTACGGAAATTCTTTATCCGGAGTTTCTTTTGAGTTCCATGAACTTACAATGTCTANATGTTGTTTNTCTGTGAAACCATTCCCCTTATTTCTTAAGGCNTTTTCNAAAAGAATTCTTATCGTAAACGGTATTTTTTTGATTTCCAACAGCCCCNGTTTTTCAAAAATNGAGATGTCAAAATATCCNAANTCACCNGNTTTAGTTTTTATAGATTTAAGGGNCATNNTAAAAACAATCTTTCAATTTGTTGTTACAAAAATAAGCCTTTAGGCATTTTTGTTCATTCGGTTAATTAACTTTATTCNTGTTGATGGTACGATAATAAACCAAANTCGTTTATTGTCTTCCACGATATACTTTAATTGTAACCATAGAGTCTCATGTCGTCTTTAATCAACCCAAGTAAAAAAATCGCAAAAATAACCCCTTTTTACTATGGGTGGTTAGTAGTTTTAGCATCGAGCNCATCAATGTTCGCAAGGAACGCTGCCGCTACGTTAACAATAGCTGTTTTCGTTTTTCCCATGAGCGAGTCNCTNGGATGGAGCNGAACTGTAATAGTNGGTGCCGCGGCAGCGGCTGGNCTAGNAAACATTGTTGTGGCCCCTTTGATTGGATTTATAATACAAAAATACGGTAACCGTGNTGTTTTGCTCGTTTCAATANTNCTACTTGGCGCTACATTGGCATCAATAAGGTGGNTTACCAATCCCATACAATTCTACATNCTGTTTGGAATTGGCCGTTTGATNTTTCAATCACCNNTACAAATAGGTGCTACCACTGTCGTTGCCAATTGGTTTGTTTCNAAAAGGGGAAGAGCAACATCAATTCTTGGACTATCTCATTCNGTNGGAATGGGTTTATTTCCTCTGTTCGCCCANCTATTAATAGGATCAACTAATGAAGGATGGAGAATGGCTTGGTTTTGGATCGGNATATCAGTNTGGGTAACNGCCNTACCCGCTGNCTATCTTTTTTTATCAGAAACGTATGGAGAATTAAAAGACGATCAAAAACCAAAAGAATATGACTCCGACAGGGCTAAAAGTAAAATCCAAAAAGAAGAACCTAATTGGACCGCCAGAGAAGCTTTAAGAACACCGACATTATGGATTTTAGCAATAGGGGGAATGTTAGTATTTTATATTCATACAGGCGTAAATATCCACCAAGCTGCTTTCCTAAGGGATCAAGGTATCAATCCAACAGCCGCGGCAGCTTCCCTTACCATTATGGCTATTGGTTCGGCAATTGGAAGCCTTATTTGGGGGAATTTATTAGATAAGATTTCAGCGAAAATAGTTTATATGGGACTGAGTTTATGGCTTGGGTTGACTCCACTTCTATTCATGAAAGTTAACTCGGAATTAACTGCCTTTAGCGTGGCTTTAATTTTCGGTATTGGATTAGGGGGGCTGTTAGTAGTTCCTCCTGTAGTTGTAGCCAATTATTTCGGCAGAAGATCCCTTGGGACTATCCGGGGTATAACTGAACCTTTTGTGGGTCTTGGCCAATCGATTGGGGCAATATCATCAGGTGTAATCTACGACATCTCCCATTCATATGAACTAACATTTCCAATATTCACTTTTATTGGCATTATTGCAGCTATATTATTGTTATTTTTAAGAAAAGAAGGAAAACATACTTAATTCGGGATCCATGGCTATATAATAAAAGCTTTTACAGATGACGAAAATTAATCCTAAATCGATAGTTACCAAGTTGGTGGGTAATCAAGTTACACACTATATAACGCTACCTGACTCTGAGACACGTTATATGTACGATGTATTAACGTCGTCACCTACTATCGAACTCATACCAGTATCTAGAGAAGGTGAGGCAATACCTATTGCAGCTGGTTTACACATATCAGGTAAAAAACCGGTTATAGCCATACAAAATAGCGGCCTTTTCGAATCCGGAGATGCATTGAGGGGGCTAGGGTTGGGAATTGGTCTTCCTCTCGTGATGATCATAGGATACCGGGGATATAACCGTAAAGGAGATACACCAGACACTTCCGCACATTTTTTAGAACCCTTTTTACACACGTGGAGGGTCAACTATTTTTTGATCGAATCAAATACGGATTCAGATCGAATTGACTTAGCATTTGAAACAGCTTTCAAAACCAATCAACCCGTCGGAATTCTTATTGGGTCCGAATACGAAGAAAATAATTCCTAATTGATATGATTACGTACCAATCTGCATGCGAAACAATTTCAAAAAACCGCGGAGAATCGGTGTGCATTACAACTATGACACAAAGTGGAACATGGAATCGGCAATCAGATAAACCAGAACTCGATATAAGTATAGGTAATGGAATGTCGAAAGCAAGCTCGGTCGGATTAGGAATAGCGTTGGGATGTCCTAAACGAAAAGTTATGGTACTAGATGGCGACGGTTCCCTATTAATGAATTTAGGATCATTAGTAACAGTTGCAGGTAAGAAACCAAAAAATTTTATACATTTTGTTTTTAACAACGCCATTTATGCTGTAGTCGGAGGTCAACCATTGCCAATGGACGGAAAAATCGACTATTGCGGCATCGCCATTGCTTGCGGGTATTTAAAAGCAGTCAAATTCACAGATTCAAAAAAATTCGAACACGACTTACCAGACCTGATAAATTCAGATGGACCAGTTTTTATAGAAATTGAATCCGAACAAAAACCAGCTCTAGAAGGAGTTGATCAAACATGGGCTTCGAATAGGAGTATGCCCCTGCAGATGAGGTCAGTGAGGAAAAAAATAACACAACGTGATGATTGGGGACCTGGCGGTCCTTTTTTATAATTGAAATAAAATGTACACTTTACTTTTCTTTGACGATTGGCACATCCATAGCCGCACTAACTTAACACGAAAAATCGGGAAACCACAACTTATTCCAGAATCGATTTTCAGGGATCCCGATGCTGATTTATCTTGGGCATATCCAACAGTTATAAAAGATCCTTATACTGACACTTGGAAGTGCTATTACCAAGGGGAAGTTTCGAGTGGAGGTACCACTTTCATACCATTACTTGCAGAAAGCGTAGATGGGTTACATTGGACTAGACCAGATTTAACAAAAAAAGTAATGCTTAAAAATAGATTAGCACCCAATCAACTATTTGAAATAGATAGTTTTGCCGAGTGGTGTGGAGTATACTCCGATCCCTTTCACGAGGGTTCTGATGAGTGGCTTAAAGCACTGATAAGCCTTAGACCAAGCAAAAAATTAGCATTAGAGGCCATTGTTGGAAAAAGCCGAGACGGAATTAGCTGGAAATTGGAAAAAAAAGCTAAATGGCACCCTACCGGGTCCGATCCCGGTCATTTTGCTTTCTGGAACCCTTATAGAAATTCTTATGTTCTATCCCTTAGACCCTATCTGGCAGATAGACGGCAAGCCATCTCTGAAACAAGAGATTGGCAAAGGTTCACTGAACCCACTCTGCTTATGCAGCCTGATGCACTGGACACTCCCGCTGCTCTTTTTTATGGTATGCCAGTCATTCAGTACGAACAAATGTTTATAGGATTATTGTGGATTTACCATACTGATCCAACGCTGAAGGTTGATGATAAATTCCAAGGATTTCTGAAAATGCATAAGGGGGATGATCATACAAGAATAATGGGGAAAATTGACTGTCAGTTAACGTACAGTACAAACGGGTGGCATTTCCAAAGAACCATCAGGGAACCATTCATTGCAAATGGAGAACCGGGTGATCCAACATCGGGCTGCATATACCCGTCATCCATAGTTAATTTCAGAGACAAAATACGAATATATTCCAGCGCGTCCATTGGAGAACATGCTCAGCTACGTGCAGATCCATCGCTGAATCAAGGATCCATCTTGACGCATGAATTACGTAAAGATGGATTCATTTACTTGGAACCACCAGGAGGTACAGGAGAATTCACAACAAAATGGGTTTTGTGGAAATCAGGTGAGCTTAATATAAATGTTTCAGTACCATTTGGGGAAATTTTAGTTGAAATAATGGACCAATATGGCAACCCAATAAATGGATACACCTATGCGGAAAGTATTCCGTTTAAAGGTGATTCAAACAATTACGTACCTAAATGGAATAACGGTAAACATCTATCTCAACTAAGTGGAAGGGTAATAAAAATTGGTGTAAGAATAGCCAACGGCCGTATTTTTGCCTTACGTGGTGATTACCAATTTATGACGACACCCCAAGTACGGCAATATGTGGAAGCGGGGGTAGAACCCGATGCTAGGTTGGGTTATTAACCGCATTCACATTACAGGATACGAATATTATTGATGAAATTGAGAATATTCATCAGTTTCCAATCAACTATAAAGCAGCCCCGCCGTCTACAGTTATCATCGAACCCGTAATCATTGAAGCTTCTGATGAGGCAGCAAACAAAAACGCTTGCGCTAAATCCTCAGGTACTTGTAATCGTCCAAGAGGAGTAGACCCTTTCCTTTTATTGTAATTTTCAGGATTATCAATACTGGTTTTCCAATCGTTTGGACTATGGGGATTGTTACCTCTTATAAATGGTGTGTCAACGTGCCCTGGGGATATAAGCACTGACCTTATATTATCTTTCGCAAAAGAGCCGGCCGCTGAACGGTTAAGACCTATCATTCCCATTTTCCATGCAGCGTAACCTGGACTGCCTCCACCAGGTCTAATCGAGGCTAATGAACCCATATTTAAAATGACTCCACCCCCTGCTTTTCTCATAGATGGAACTACGGCTTTAATCCCCAAAAAAGTACCAGTAAGACCAATTTCAATAATTTGGTTCCACATCTCCAAGCTTTGTTCTTCAAAAGACACTCTAAAATTGGCGCCAGCGTTATTGCATAAGATATCAACTGGACCAAATTCCTTTTCAGCGACTTGAACCAACGTGTCCCATTCATCTTGATCCCTTACGTCAAGTTGATGGGATAAAGCCTTACCGCCGTTAGCCTTAATCCGTTCTACAACAGCGTTAGCGTTTTCAATATTTACATCAGTCACACATACTGAGGATCCTTCTGAAGCAAACAGGACAGCCTGAGCTCCAGGCATTGCGCCACCTCCTCCGGTTATAATTGATACTTTTCCTTCTAATCTTCCAGTCATGATTTTTTCTTCCTTATCTTAGAGCTAAACCACCATCGCTACGCCTAGACTTCTCGCCGTCGCCTGCTTCATAGGGATATTTTGGAAAAACAGAATCCACAATATCCGTACCCAAACCAGGTTCTTCTGGCGGTATAAAATAACCATCAACAACTTTGGCTAATTTGGTTACTAATTCTTCCTTAAAAGTACCGTGTTCAGGGGCAAATTCATTCATATCCCAATTGGGTATAGCTGTTCCTAGGTGAACACAAGCAAGGTTAACTATGGGTCCTAAGAAATGGTGAGGCA
>PCAX01000003.1 GCA_002730795.1 Chloroflexota bacterium | reverse complement strand
TTTATCTCCTGATCTATATTTTAATGTTGTGTGATTTGTTTAAAGCGCCCCGCCTGTTGTCGTTTGCGGGGCTTGCTACAAGCGCACAACACTATTTTGTTTGTTGAATTTTGATTGTTTTTCATGATTATTCTGGTTTTGCGAGCCTAATCTTCCACTGGCCATCACCTATTTCCTCTATCTCCACTTCATATCCTCTTTTCATGGCCTGAGGGGGTATAGTTGATAGNGCTGGAGAATGATCGGTTANGACGTCCAGGACTTCAACTCCCGGAAGATTGTCATCGAGTTCCTCNTTTGTTTTCAACATTGGGTATGGNCAAATTTCGCCACGGACATCGAGAACTGGAATTTTGTTTTNGGTTTTTTCTGACATGATTTNTTTATCCTTTTCGTTTATTGTTTTTCGAAATAGTAATCTTCCATGCGGAATCACCTTCGAATTCAATTTTGATTNTTAAATGATTTTTTGCNGCTTCTGTAGGTAAGTATTTCATTACGATATCTCTNTCAGTAAATACAGTTATTTCACCTTGTNTNACCGCATATTCCACTGCTTGAGTTGCCATTTTNAGATGTTCAGGCATATCAACCCCACGTAGGTCGACTGTAGAAGGATTTTTTGAANTCAACCTATCCTCCTAATTATTTTGGTTCCAATATACGCTCCNAGNCCCAATGAAAATCCAAAAATCCAACCNGAAANGGATAAAGANGGAATNGCAGAAAAGAACGCTCCAATAGTACAGCCTATTGCTAACCCGGCGGCNTAACCCATAAATATTCCACCGACNAGTGATTGACTAATCCTTGCCGTAATGTGTTTTTTGGGAATNCGGGGTCGCCATTCACCTGATAGCANTGCACCAATCAATGCNCCAAAAAAAAGTCCCACNGTTATTGCGAAGGAATGAGTAAGTAGCCCAGGTCCTTCGTTTAAACCCGTGCAACCAGGTAANTCCGATAAACCGTTCAATTGGGGAATGTTNANACCTANTACATNCATTGCCGTNTGTGATATTCGCATGAGTTCGCCAGTCACTCCTAAAGGCATGTGNATGGTGTAAGCGAATACTCCTAATCCNCCTAGTGCTACGCCTCCTATGGTAATAGGCCAACCGTTTTTAAAAATCAAATCAATTGAACCTTTGATCCGAGACGNAAAAGTTAAGTTTGGAGATTGTTTTTTTGATATTTTCGGAGTAAAAATNCCGGTTTTTGATTCAANAAAAGTTATAGCAATAAATACAANAATTAATAAAAGAAGGGTTAATGCTAACCCACCTGTGTAACCGAATTTTCCATCGGCTAAGTTAGGNAACCATATAGTTGGTTCGTTAGATATCACTGTATCCCACCACCAGTTCCAAGTAAGCGTCAATGCTGANAANCCGATAAGAATACCGATAAGCGTTATCCAAGATGCCACGTAACCTTCGGCAATCCTATACAAGGTACCAGAAACACAGCCGCCTGNTAGNACCATTCCCAATCCAAACAATATTCCACCAATTAATACCGAGATGCCTGCAGGGAATATNTGGGCCTCNGATGGTAGTGATGGGGTAGNTGTATTCGGCAATATCCAATGCATAACGGCGGCGAAACCGAGCGAAGANATCGCCAATCCGNCAATAATACCCTTCATGTTATGCCCGGAACCAAATANGAAAAGATCCCTGAATGCCGACGCGAAACACAACCTTGATCTCTGCAGAATAAAACCGAACAACCCACCAACAACCCANAGAGCNGCGGTTNTNCNATCANTATTGGAGATTGTGAATCCGAAAGCTATAAAACCCGCCATTAAAACNAGCCCAAGTCTGCTTTGGAATGAAATAGGAATTAACNCTCTCAACTTAATTACTTATCTCCANAAACTTTTGTAATCACTTTTATTTTCAATAAACAAACTTTAAACATTTTTTANGTTAAAAAAAATCCCCTGACACAAATTGGCACAGGGGTTNTTTCTATTGGTCGTAAGATTTNNTATATTTNTAGGTAGTGAATCTCCCGAGCAANAGNNGACCATCTGTGCCGCTTTTACACAAGCANAAACNACTACANACTGATTCANATNGAAAGATTTTACANTTCATAATTTAATAATCCCTCTCATCAATAGGTTATGTCAACAGGTAAAAATCGGGTACTATTGGGAAAAATCAAATAAAAGATTAANTGTTANTNGCCTTTCTTTAAAATGGAGAANNATATGTACCCAAGTGATATACGTAAAAAACTTTCNNCCAAGGGTGNAGTTTTGGGAACNTCGATGTTCACCAGNGAAGCCCATGTAGCTCAAGTTATATACAACGCAGGGCCAGATTGGGTTTGGATTGATCAAGAACATTCTCCTTGGGGTACTGAATCTCTCGGGACGATATGTGTTCAGGGGCGCTCCGCCGGTGTTGCACCGNTCGTAAGAGTTCAGTGGAACGATCCAGGTGAAATAAAAAAAGCCTATGANACTGGCGCTGTTGGAGTGATGGTTCCACAGGTGGATAATCCGGACGAAGCGAAGTTAGCAGTAANATATGGCAAATATCCTCCTGTGGGAGAACGTGGTATTGCTCCNTTTTTTGCNATGTTGATGGNCTTAGATCAAGATGAAATTATAGCTACCGCCAATTCTGAAACATTGTTAATTTTACAAATGGAAAGCTCCGAATCGTATGAAAAACTTGATGACACTCTTGCAGTAGACGGATTTGAGGTAATATGTGTTGGCCCTACCGACTTATCAGCATCAATAGGGATACCTGGAAAAATACATCATCCAAAAGTAGAAAATATAATGATTGACGTCGCTGAAAGAATTAAAGGNACNGGTAAGNATCTCATGACAACNTTNGGTGATCCTCAGGTTGCTAGGAAATGGATACGCGAAGGGTACACGATGATGAANGTTTCGAGTCCACTTCAATTGGGAATAGGGGGTATGATGAAGGTGTTTTCAGAATTAAGAGAAGAATTCGGTTAANAAGCTAACNTTTAACACTTCAACGCAACTCTNNGTGCACTCGATCCNCCCTGTTTACCTTGCCATTCGGCGTATTCAAATGCTTCGTTTATTTTTTCCAANGGAAAAGTGTCGGAAANAACCTCCATTAGAGGAAACCTATGTTTTGTTCTGGAAAGGAATTGTAATGCGGTTTCTATAATCCAAGGATCATAATGTTGAACCCCTATCCACTTAGTTTGATTTAATATAATTTTGTTCGCAGGAATATTTAGAGTTCCCCCNGAGATATTACCAATGTCTAGATANGTACCGTTAAGCCTTACCATGTCTAAACCTTCGTAAACCGCNGANGCTATACCNACAACCTCAACTACTATNTCCGCGCCAATATTGGAAGTTAATTCTTTCACTTTTTGAACGCGTTCCTCNGCAGTTTTAAATTCNTTAAGTGAAATCGTTGAAGTGGCTCCGCACTGTCTTGCCATNTCCAACCTGTCTTCTTGGCCATCTATTACTATTATCTGCGATGCTCCGCTNTCAGAGGCAACTGAGGTGGTGTAAANGCCTAAACCCCCTGCTCCNTGTATGACTACAGTATCACCGAAAGTNATTTTTGCCCGCTGTAATCCAAAAAGGACTTGTGCAAGTGCGCAGTTAACCGGACCTATAGCCTGATCTGGGATATCATCAGGGACTTTAAAGGCATAGTGACCTGGTGGAAGATAGTAATATTCTGCCATACCACCGTCACAATAGGGATACTTGTCTAGACCTACGATATTTCTCCGTCCACGATTTGGGCATGCGTGGTGCTCTCCTCTGATACATTGGTAACACCGGTGACAGGGATTGAAAAACGGGAAGGCTATACGGTCTCCTTCCTTGAGGGGCCGTCTCAGGGAATCAGTGGTGATGCCACTGCCAAGTGAATCCACAACACCCGTAAATTCATGACCCATTACAGCTTTTCTCTTCTTCACAGGTTTATCTCCATCACCTCGCCATACGTGTAAATCCGAACCGCAAATTATGGCAGACGTGTTTTTCACTAGTATTCCACCCGGTTCAATTTGGGGTACAGGTAAATTTTCAAACTCGAATGGGTTTCCTGACCCAGTGAAAACGGTCGTTAATCCGGTTTTCAATTTGTATCACTTCCACTTGGTTTAGTTTTTTAATTCCTAAAAATACAAGTGTTTGCCGATATAGTCCATGTTTTAATCATGTTCCAAATTTAATTAGATATATATTATTCATTCATTGAGTTAATTTATTTTTAATAGTTTTGGAGATTACCATTGCTTGAGAGATTTCATGTTCCAGAAGATATCGCCGTACGAGTCGATATAAGTAATATGCGAAAAACCGTAGAGAACATATTTTTGAAAATGGGAATGACTAAAAAAGATGCAAGTCAGGCGGCAGATGTACTTGTATATGCTGATATTAGAGGCATTGAAACTCATGGTGTTTCAAACATGTTACGTGGATACGTAAAATCTTTTGGCGAAGGAGGTATAAACCCAACTCCAAAAATAGAAGTTGTTCGGGAAATGGGCGCTGTGGCAACTATTGACAGTGATGGGGGGCACGGGTTAGTTGTAGGACCATTGGCTATGAACATTGCTATAAAGAAGGCTAAGACTTATGGTATAGGTGCGGTTACCGCCATGAATGGTCGCCATTACGGAGCGGCTGCTTATCATGCAGCAATGGCTCTCGAACATGATATGATTGGCATCTCGATGACAACAGGAGGAATGAACGTTGTTCCTGTGGATGGTTCAAAACCCATGGTAGGTCTTAACCCTATAGGAATAGCGGCACCAACGGATC
Source organism: Chloroflexota bacterium (assembly GCA_002730795.1). Taxonomy (GTDB): domain Bacteria; phylum Chloroflexota; class Dehalococcoidia; order Lucifugimonadales; family Lucifugimonadaceae. Next base: position 5,935 of record PCAX01000003.1, on the reverse strand, counting down.
AAGAACCACCATTTATTTTTGATGCTTCCACAAGTTCTGTAGCGGGAAACAAAATAATTCTGGCTACAAGGTTGGGAGTTCCTGTGATGCCTGGATGGGTTGCAAATAGTGATGGTACGCCATTGATGAAAGAAGAAATCGCACCTGATGATTTTATGATGCTACCTTCCGGAGGAACTAGGGAAAACGGTGCCCATAAGGGGTCAAGTTTAGGCGTATGGATAGAGATAATGTGTGGAATATTGGGTGGAACTGGCGCAGGTCCATTGCGAAGGTCAGGAGCGGCTCACCATTTTCTTGCTTACAATGTTGAGGCTTTCCAAGATGTTGCCTTGTTTAAGAAAGATATGGATGCATATGTGGCTGCGATACGTGATTGTCCACCAGCTCCCGGTAAAGAGCGGGTCGTATATGCTGGACTTCCAGAACATGAAGAGGAATTGGACAGAACTGAAAATGGAATCCCATATCACCCTGAGGTTATTGAATGGTTCAGGAACATTTCATCGGAACTTGATATACCGTGGATTTTAACAAAACAATAAGATTTGGAGTTGATAATGGTACGAATAAACAAGGCAATTGAACTCTTGGACTCTGGGCAACCAGTCTATGCATCCCCCCCTCCGGAATTAACATATGTTGCCGGTAAGGAATTATCAAAAACTTGGGCTGATATACTTCTAATTGATTTCGAACACCACCCTTTTGATACAGTTGGACTAACTGAATTTATGAGAGGTTTGAAAGACGGTGGACCAACTGCTAGCGGACACCTGACTCCTACCGTAATTACTACTCTGCCGCATAACGCCATTAGTCGCGAGGAAGTTCTTTATAATGCGTGGCAGGCTCGCCATGTTTTGACCACTGGGGTGCATGGGATTTTACATACCCATGCCAGAGATCCTGAATCAGTTAAAGCGTTCGTAGCCACCACTCGGTATGTTTTTCAAACAATAGGAAGAGATATTTTGCCAGAAGGTTTAAGAGGCGGGGGAGGGCAAAGTCCCTCTAATGAAATATGGGGATTATCAAAGGCCGAATACGCAAAGAAAGCAGACCCCTGGCCATTGAATCCTGATGGTGAGTTACTGCTGGGGTTAAAAATAGAAGATAGACACTGTTTACCTAATGCCGATCACACGGCCGCTGTACCGGGGATAGGGTTCGCTGAGTGGGGCCCAGGTGACATGGGTATGAGTTTTGGTGATCCGGATGCCCATGATCCTCCGTATCCTGATTTCATGGATAACGCTAGAAATACCGTTAAATCGGCTCTAGACAAGGCAGGGGTATTTTTTTATTGTGGATGGAAGGACGAGAACCTAACTATGGAACAGACTGTTGATCATTTAATTGACAATATTGGTGTAATGATGATGGGGGCTCCAAATGAAGAATTTGCAGCCTATGGTAGAGCAAAAACAGGAAGAAAAATGCCCGTATAATTATTTCATTAGACTTCAAGAAAGGTTTTTCAGGGGAAGAGAATGGCAAAGAAGAGAATAAATAGATGTATAGAGCTCCTTGAACAGGGAGAAATTCTCTATTACGCCGGAACTGGTGAACTTACATACGAAAACGGGTTGGAACAGTCGAAGACTTGGGCAGATTTTTTAATAACCGATTTTGAGCATTATTCGTTTGATGTAACGGGTCTTACAAATTTCATGCGAGGTTTAGTTGATGGAGGACCGACCCGCAGTGGGCACCGTACTCCCACCGTTATATCCACTCTTCCTTCCAATGCAAGGACTGTAAGCGAAGTGCATGCTAATGCTTGGCAGATTCGCCAGGTACTTTCTGCAGGAGTGCACGGCATCCTACATACCCATGCGAGGCAAGCGGATGCTGTGAGGGCATTTGTTGAATCTTGTAGGTATCCGTTTCAGACTTTGGGGGTAGGAAAGGGTTTGGGTGAAGGTCAACGAGGGGCAGGAGGCCAGGGTTTGCCGTCTGAAATATGGGGTATAGACAGCAGGGATTACGTTAAGGTCGCTGATCCATGGCCGTTGAATCCGGATGGTGAACTGTTACTGGGGCTAAAACTTGAGGACAGGGAATGCGTTGCTAATGCCGATCATATAGCTTCTACGCCCGGTCTTTCTTTTTCTGAATGGGGTCCGGGCGATATGGGAATGTCGTACGGTTATGGTGACGCCCATGATCCTCCGTACCCTGATGAGCTGGAAAATGCTCGTCATGCGATAAAAAAAGCCTGTGATGATAATGGTTTGTTTTTTTTAAGTTCTTGGCACGACCAATCGCTTAGTGAAAAAGAGAACATACAATTTCTTTTGGATTGGGGGGTCCGAATAATATCTGGATCAGGTGAGAGTGGTGCGGCGATAGGGAGAAGTATTACTGGCAGGTCGATGCCTGTTTGATTTGAAATAATATGCAAATACTAGTAACGGGTGGATCAGGTATCGTAGGCCATTATGTAATCGACGAATTATATAAACGGAATCACAAAGTGATTAACGCCGACAAAGTTCGTATGGGTAATCTGACCCATTCGGGAACCACGAGTACCGCAAATGCATCTCGTGCGGTTGAAATGCGTTCCACTTGGGCTACTATTCCGGTTTTTTATGAGGTAGATATTGCTAATTACGGGCAGGTCATATCTGCGATGGACGGCTGTGACGCTGTTATATCTTTAGCTTCAAGGCCGAGCGCGGCCCACTACACGGAAGAAGATGTATTAGTTACAAATGTTTCTTCAATGTGGAATGTATGCAGGGCGGCGGAACAATTAAAAATATCCAGGGTTGTTTTAGGATCTTCCTACAATTCGGTTGGCGCTATGGGCACGGCTGCTAGATGGGGGAAAAACCAAGTTAAACCACCTGAATATTTTCCTCTGGATGATAAGGTTTATACCAGGAGTGAAGATCCTTATTCTATAGCTAAATGGTTAGGGGAAGAAATAGGTGAAGCATTCGCTAGAAGAAACCCGTGGATGTCTATAGCAAGCATGAGGTTTAATGGCATGTGGGATGACGATTATTTCGAGAAAATAGCCAAGTCACCAATATCTGACCCGTGGGTCAGATGTCAAGGTTTTTGGACTTATTTGCACATAAGAGATGCCGCTACGGCATGTGTTAATTCCATTGAATCTGAAAGCTGGAAAGGACACAATCGGTTTTTCCTAAACGCTTCGGATACAATGATTACAACCCCTACTGTGGATGCTATTAACATAGTTTATCCAGATGTACCAGTAAAAACGGATTTTGCAAAATATCAAGCTCCGATATCTATAGAACTAGCAGAATGTTTACTGGATTGGCGACCTAAGTTTTCTTGGAGAGATAAAAAATTTCAGCCGTAGCGATGGGTTGTAAAAAAATCATGAGGTGTTTTACCGGATGCATGAATTAATTCATAGTTCAATATTGATGTGTCAGAGTACATTGAAATAGACAAAGAAGAAGCGGTTCAATCGCGAACGTATGGTTTTAGAACGGTCATCGAGAACCCTCAATATATTTCGTTGTGGGTTGTTGGTTTGTCCTCAACAACCCTGAGGTGGTTAGAAACCCCAGCTATTGGTATTTTCGTTTACCAAATGACTGAATCAGCTATGTGGGTTGCATTGGTGGGATTTTTGCGCATGATACCGATGTTGATTTTTGGGCCCGTCATTGGAATGATTTCTGACCGTATTAACAGGAAGAAGATTTTGTTGATGGGGTCAATTTTTATGATATTTCTTTATTTGTTTTTAGCTTACTTATCAATTGTCGGCTCACTTAACATATGGCACATTTGTGTTGGAGTGTTTTTGGCAGGGGTTATTTGGGCTGGAGATAATCCGGTAAGGAGAGCGTTGATGGCTGAGGTGGTAGGTCAGAAAAATATAACTATCGGATTAGGTATTGACATGGGAACTTCAAATTTTGGACGTGTTATAGGTCCCATTGGCGCAGGGATAGTTATAGCGCTAGTAGGCATAAATGGATCCTATTTAACTGGAGCATTGATGTTTTTTTTCGCGACTATCGCAATAGTATTTATTTCAAATAATAACCCTACATTTGAATTACAAAAGTCCATTGGGTCACAAAAGTCTTTATCTATCATTAACACCATCAAATCAGGGATGAGCTTAGTTGCAGGAAGTCAAATATTGATGGCCACAATGATTATAACTGTCATAATGAATTTGTTTGCTTTTCCTTACCAACATATGGTTCCAGTAATAGGGTCAGAAGTTTACAGGATAGGCCCGGTTTTTATAGGTATTTTACTTAGTGTTGAAGGATTGGGTGCCATGCTCGGATCACTCGTTATTGCTTTGAAAAGCAATCATCTGTATAACACTAGGATTTTTTTCTTTGGAGCTATTATTTATGTTGTCTCAATTGGATTGTTTGGACTTTTAAATAACTATTGGATAATATTGCCTTTGATGTTTTTAGGAGGTTTTGGGTTGGCTGGATTTTCAACCATGCAGACCATAATCATTTTGAACTCTTCGCCTATTAATAAAAGAGGTAGTGTTTTGGGAGTTTTATCAGCGGCGATAGGAACTGGGCCTTTAGGCGTATTGCAAATCGGTTTGTTTGCTGCGATCATTGGTGCCCATTTTTCGGTATTTATGAGTGCCTTTGTAGGATTAGTATTAATAACAAGTACTCTTTTATTCACAAGAAAATTCCTTAGTACTGAAAAATTTACAACAAGTGTGAAACAAAAATAAAGTTTCAATATGAAGAAAAAATATAACTGTTATAGGCGTTCTTAATATGGATAAGGTTTTGGATTTGAGGAAAGTGTTAGATTTGCATCCGCTGGAGGCGCTATATATGCCTCTAGGAGTGGTTTTTAAACGACAATGGCTTACTTTGTAGGAAATTGAAATAATTATTAGTTGATTATCGGCGCTGGTCCTTGTATTTCTGCAACGGATTTCATTGAACGTTTTTTTAGCATTCTTTTTAGGTCGTGTCCAATCGTTTTAGGTAGGGCGGGTCCTTCATATACAAAACTACTATATAACTGGACAGCAGAGGCTCCGGCTGCAATACTCGTCCAAACCTGATTAGCATTACTAATGCCGCCACAGGCGATGATCGGCATTTTATCTGGGGTTAACTCTTTAACCCTACTTACAGTTTTCAATGTTTTCTCAAGCAGAGGTGCTCCGGATAAACCACCTGTTCCGACAGCAAGTTGATTGGTAGATACTGGATGACTATTTGAGGTAACCAAGCCGTCAATACTATTTAAATTAGCTGTTTCAATTAGGTTTAACACCTCTTTGTTTTCGACGTCAGAAGTAAACAAAGGCGGTATTTTTAGAAACAAAGGACAAGTTTTCAAATCGTTTAACGTTTGTATTAACCTTTCTAAACTTTCTTTCTGATGAAACCTACGAAGCCCTAAACTATTAGGACTCGAAATATTTATCTCTATCAAAGTACAAATATTTGTGATCATTTTTTGGCACGTTATTATTTCGTCTAAAGAATTTCCGGATATTGAAACGAAAATGTTTGGTATTTTCGAATTTCTTTTGAGTTCAAGATTCTTAATGGCTGCACTTATACCTTTATTTGGAAAACCCAGAGAATTTATAAGTGAGGAATCAGATGGGACTCTTATTAATCTTGGTTTGGCATTACCGGATCGGGCATTAAGTGTAATGGTTCCTCCTACTACAAACCCAAAACCTAAGTCATAAAGACCTCCGATCGCGTAGCAGTTTTTATCGAAACCTGCAGCCAATCCTATGGGTGAAGATAATTTAACCCCGCAAATATCAGTTGCCAAAATATTTTCTTTTGGACTTTTTGTTTTAAACTTTGGTGCCCACCTGATATATTGCAATCCTAATGTGTGAGAAACTTCCGGTGGTAAACGGAATAGAATTGGTTTTATTAATGACTTATACATAAAAATTGTAAATCAATATGCTCCA
>PCAX01000002.1 GCA_002730795.1 Chloroflexota bacterium | reverse complement strand
CCCCCTGGACCTCCCATAGGTCCTCCCATAGGACCTCCCATTGGAGGTGGCATAAAGTTTTCTCGCTCAATTCCGAGTGCCTTGTCATATTCTCCTTGAATTACGGAAGCCATTTCACCGAATTGCTGCCGTTCAGTGAATGACCTTTGAGCTTTAAAATCATTCATGTCGCTAAAGAATTTATCACCTATATCTTCAGACCCTACACTACCATGATGGAAATCATGGGCATGGCCGAAATCAAACTGAGCGGGACCTCCAAAATCGAAAGACATATCTGGGGCAAATTCGTCTTTACCTCTAAATCCCATATCGTCATCATAGCGACCACCAAATTCGGGCTGGAAGAATGTATCAGGCATAAAGTCTCCTCCTCCCATAGTCATAGGCATTCCACCTGGGCCACCTGGGCCACCTGGACCACCTGGACCACCTGGACCACCTGGACCACCTGGACCACCTGGACCACCCATCATCATCTGCATCATCTCCTCAGGTATTTCAAATTCCATTCCTCCTCCACCAGGACCTCCTGGACCGCCCATTGGACCACCTGGTCCTCCGGGACCGCCCATCATTCCGCCTCGAGTCATAAGTTTCATAGGGCCTTCCATGGCACCAAAGTCCACCCCAAAACCACCTTCACCTGGGCCTCCTGGGCCTCCTGGACCTCCCATTGGTCCACCACCTCCGAACATCATCATGTCACGGGCTCCAAACTGCGCAGGTCCTCCCATTGGTCCACCTGGTCCTCCCATTGGTCCACCTGGTCCTCCCATTGGTCCACCTGGTCCTCCACCCATCATATCCATCATACTTCCCATCATGGATGTAATTGGAGGCGGCATAAATCCAGCCATCTGACCATCTTCTGTGAATAGTGCCTTTCCGCCGAATTCAGCCATAACTTTGTTCCCAGTTTCGTCCTCTGTGAACACCATCATTTTTTCTTCGATCATGTCCATGAGTTCCGGACGGTCGAAAGCGTCCTTAAAACAATTTTGGTTCATACACATAATTTCTGATATCGGTGCAAATCCAGCAACTGCGCCTGTATCTGCATCTCGGAAAATTTCTGACATCCTCATCTCATGGTGAGTATGGCTTTCACCTTTCTGGTCAAATATTACGGCGTCGTTCATTTTCCATTTATCCATCCCTGGCATGCCTTCCATATCTCCGGGTCCACCCATTGGGGCGGTGAACATGGATTGCATCTGTGTTCCCATCCCAACCATAGGTGCACCTCCAGCCGAATCCATAGCAGCAACTCGCATCATTTGTCCCATTTTGCCACCCATCATTGATCCCATCATTCCGGCCATCATTCCAGAAGGACCTTGACCAGATGCCGATGCTGATCCCAGTGATTCCTTAAAGGTTTCAGCTCGTTCTACAAAGAAATCTTTTGTGATAACGTCACCAGCCTCAAGGCCGGTTACTCCCGTATCTCCTATAGCCATAAGAGGCGGCTCCATCATTCCAGTAGCTTTACCGTCTTTATCAAACACTATAGGCGGAGGAACAGTAAACTCACGCATCCCACCTTCCTCATCTTTTATGAGAACAGGTAGGGGGGTTTGGCTTTCTATAGTTCCATCTGCCCCAACTGTTAAGCCAGGTATAATCGGTGGTTTTAATTGCTCACCACTTTGATCCGTTAGTGCACCCTCCATAGGTATGGCTCCCATCGGGTTCCCATCGGGGTCATATTGAATAATTGATGGTACCGGACGACCATCGGAGGAGAAGGTGGACAAGTTAATTGCCTTTTCTCCCTTTTGCCCTACGTTAGATTCTACTGACGCTTTAGGCACAAAGGCATTAAAGAAAGTGGTGGCATGGAGCTTGTCTTCTCCTGTTCTATCTTGTACGTAAAAAACATCAGGAACTGCCGCTTCGGTGTCTATTTGACCGGTTTCATCTACGGCAACTAAGTCGCCAGGACGCTTGCCTACAGGGTTACCGCCACCATCAAAAACGACTTGGTCGGGGGCCTTGACTCCAATTTGAGTTCCTTCCTCATCAAACAATGGATCCGAGTGAGGCGGCTCAAATTCCGCTCTTCGTATTTCCTTTATATCCGCAATGGACAATTTCTGTCCGCTAATATTATCTATCTTCGTATCATCCGCAAGAACCTTCATTCCTTCTACTTCACCAGCGGCTATCCGTTCCCTTAATAAGTCCGGATCAGATTCAGCTTCACTAAGCGAAACAACACCTTCAGGGGCAATATCTAAACCGGGTATTTCGTCAATCGTTTCTACGGTAGTTGCTGAAATTGCCACTATTTCGGGATCAATCTCACCTGCCATCTGTTCTTGGGCAGCCGCTGCCGCAACCTCGAGAACGTTCGCTCCGCTATTTTCTTTTATCGTGTCAACTATGCCCGGACCAGCGAGCGCTGCCAACTCAGTTTGAGCTTGGACAGCGTCAAGTCCTGAATTGCCGGCTATTTCTTTAAGGGCTATTGGGTCAGGAATTACCTGAGAAACCGCTTCAGCAAATACTGGGTTCATTTCAGCAGCTTGTCCAACATCGGCAGTAAGAATTAGGTCTTTTTGGTCGATGGAACCGTCCCCATCAATATCAACAGCTGATCCACCCGCCAAATCTTCGTTTATGTTAACTTCATGCACCTTAACTTCTTCAAAACCTACTCCAGGTTTAACAACGGCCGCATTAAGATCCTTATCTCCCCCATGTCTCATCATGGTCGCTGTACCTTCAAGAAGTTCAACTTTGAAATCCACACCCACATTTACATTTTCCCCATCTTCACTAGCCGTAGCAGAAACACGTCGCTTTAAATTACCCTGCGTTCCTTGAATTGTTACAACACCGTCCTGAGTACCAAAAACCCAAGAATTAGGCGGTGATTCAGCCTGGGCAACGTTGAAACTTATGTTCCCGGAATCAAGATTGATTTTGGCGTGTCTTTCTTGTATTAATCCTTGATCAGCACCAAGGAACCCCTCGCCTTCTGCGGCGCCTCCCGTAAGCATCTGGAATCTCTCTATTGTTACTTGGGATAAAGGCAGTAATAATACTTCGGATCCATCAGGGAACCGCAGAACAGCTCGCGAAACATTAAGCGTTCGAACAGTCCAACCATTTTCCAGAGGTTGTGCATTAAAGGCATCAGACCAGTCACCTTCCGGAACCTTGAACTGAGCTTTACCTTCCAAAATTGAAATCGGAACCGGTGCATTACTAACCTTCTTCTCTTCTGGTTCCTCCGCAGCCTCTGGTTCTGGGGTAGCAGTAGGTTCTGGTTCTGGAGTAGCAGTAGGTTCAGGTTTGGGGGTAGCAGTAGGTTCTGGTTCTGGAGTAGCAGTAGGTTCAGGTAAAGATGTAGCAGTAGGGGGTACTGCCGTAGCAGGAACCGGTGTTGGTTCCTTTTTACCTCCACATCCCATTATCCCAACAAAAACTAAAAGTACCAGTGATATCGATATAAGCGAAAATTTCAACTGCAGTGATCTCATTTAATTACCCCAAATTTAATGAACCTTATTTCTATACATGCTTGGATTAATTCCGCGCAACGCCGTTCGTTTAATGATACAACTAAATACCAAATAAATGTCAATACGCAACCTACTTAACAAAAAAGGTATTCAATAGTAATTTATGGATAAAGAACAAAGCCATCTTTTCTGGGTCGATTTGGAGATGACAGGCTTGGGGGAAAATCAACTTATATTGGAAGTGGCTTCCCTCATAACAGATCCCGATTTGCAAATACTCGAAACAGGTCCGGAACTGGTGATACACCGATCAGAAAAGGAATTACGTGTAATCGAAGAATGGCCAAAAATTCACCATAAGAAAACAGGTTTATTGGACATGGTACAAAAATCGACGATAAGTATTAAGTCGGCCGAAAAATTAACTTTGAAATTCCTAAAAAAATGGTCTGGCAATAACAAATTGCCTTTGTGTGGTAATTCGATATGGGTTGATCGTAGGTTTATAAAAAATGAAATGCCAAATTTAGAAGCTGCACTACACTATAGGATGATAGATGTATCTTCTATAAAAGAGTTGTCTTCGCGTTGGTTCGGAGAAAAAGGGTTGGCCCCAGAAAAGAAAAGCAATCACCGCGCGCTTGACGATATTATTGAAAGTGTGAATGAACTCAAATGGTATAAGGAAAATTTATTCAAAGAGTAACTTCACCAAACACTGTAACCTCCATCCACAGGGATGGATGTGCCGGTAACAAAGCGGGATGCATCAGAAGCTAAAAAAACTGCCGTTCCGGCTAAATCATCAGGTATACCCCATCTACCAGCCGGTGTTCTGCCTTCTATTAACTTATATCTATCAGGAAAAAGTTTACCGAAATCATCAGTCATTTCTGTAACTATCCATCCGGGTAAAATAGCGTTCACTTGAACGTTGTCCTTAGCCCAAGCTACTGCACAACTCTTAGTGTATTGGACTACACCACCTTTACTCGCGGCATATGCTGAGGCATACGCTGTACCGAATATTGACATCATCGACCCAATATTGATTATCTTTCCCCCACCTCGTTGTTTTATTAAAGGAAATGTAAGTGAAGTAACGTTATGGATTGCGGTTAAATTGGTATCAATCACATAACGCCAATCGGCATCTGATAATAGATGGGGTTCATCGCTCCGTTTGTTCGTTCCTGCATTATTCACCACAACATCCAATCCTCCAAATTTTTCAGTTACTCTGCTCAACACTTTTGATATTGATGAACGATCTGTCACATCACATTTCATGGCATCAACTTTGTCATACCCGAATTTTTCACCTATTTCGATACTTGCTGATTTTAATTTATTTGTGTTTCTAGCCAATAACACAACGGAGGCTCCATGCTCAACAAATCCACGTGCTATTCCCAAACCTATACCCCCATTACCACCTGTCACCAAGGCAGTTTTACCGGATAAATCGAAAAGATTCATATATTTTCCCCAACTTAAATTTTTTCAATACTAAATCTATTGATTAATAGGAATAAAATTACTCAAAGAATCAAAAACTAGTTACATTAATTTTTATGGTTGCAAATTATTCTAATACTGCTTTAGAGGGTATGAAAGTCCTAGACTGCTCTCAAATTCTTGCGGGACCGTTTTGTTCAATGCTATTGGCCGATATGGGAGCTGATGTCGTGAAAATAGAAAAACCCTCGGGAGGTGATGACACCCGAAGGTTTGGTCCTCCCTTTATTAACTCAGAATCGGCTGCATTTCTAGCGATTAATAGAAACAAAAGAAGCCTGGTTCTGGATTTTAAGCAAGAAAATGGTGTTGCCATAATGAAAAAAATGGTAAAAGATGCCGACGTAATTATTGAAAATTACCGTACCGGCGCTATGGACCAAAATGGACTGGGTTATGAAGAATTAAAGAAAATCAACCCTAAGTTAATCTACTGTTCTATATCTGGATTTGGGCGAACAGGACCTTATGCGAAACGTGGTGGATTCGACCTCGTGGCACAGGGAATGAGTGGGTTGATGAGCTTCACGGGGATACCTGGTTCCCCTCCAGTTAAGGTTGGGGTTCCAATGGCAGACCTCAATGCAGGAATGTTTGCAACTTACGGAATATTGACAGCGTACGTCAACCGGTTAAAAACCGGCAAAGGACAATTTATAGAAACATCTCTACTCGAAGCGGCAATTTCATACACGATTTGGGAGTCAAGTATCTTTTTTGCAACAGGAGAAGTAGCCAAACCATTAGGATCAGCTCATAGGCTTTCAGCTCCATACCAAGCTCTAAAAACTTCCGACGGCTACATAAATATTGGTGCTCCTAATCAATCCAATTGGGAGCGATTTTGCAAGACTATAGGTCGCGACGATTTGCTTGAGGATATAAAATACCAAGATAACGCGTCTAGGCTCATTAACCGTCAACAACTTGCAGATGATTTGGAGAAAACCTTATCAAAAAAATCTTCACAAGAATGGCTAAAAGACCTTGAGAAAGACGGGGTTCCAGCAGGACCCATTTTTGATATATCTGAAGTATGGTCGAATGATCAGGTAAAATCTAGGGAAATGGATGTTACTCTAGAACATCCTACTGCCGGAAAAATCAGAAACATTGGTTTGGCAACTAAACTCAGTCAAACTCCTGGTGAAATAAAAACTGCCGCACCACTACTTGGTCAACATACAAAGGAGATTCTAATCGAGATGGGGTATACCGCAGAAGAGATAGAGGAATTTATATCCAACGAAACTGTAATACAGAACACAAATTTATAAAACAAATAGAAACGTTTATCTGATCGTAATCAAATCAATCAAATATATGCAAATAAATAATTCGTCTGTAAAAGGAATCAGAATATGGGAAGAAAATATATAAATAGGGCTATTGAGTTGCTTGACCAAAATCAACCCATTTATTACGACGGAGGACATACGGGACACGAACTTACCTTCGAACGTGGAAGAGCAGATTGCAAAACATGGGCGGATTATATAAATGTTGGAATGGAACATGGCGCATTAAATATGGGAGGTCTAGATGATTATATGAAAGGGCTGGTGGATGGTGGTCCGACTAACAGTGGACATAAAACTCCCACTGTAATTGTCGAAACGCCTGTTGAAGGTACGTCGGAAGAAATAATAAGATTCAACGCCTGGCAATTTAGGCAAATTCTTGCTAGGGGTGTCCATGGAATACTATTGTGTCAAGCTGAAACTCCAGACGCTGTACGTGCATTCGTAGAATCTTGCAGATACCCTACCGCCAAATGGGGCGTTAACTATGGAATCAGCAAAGGAACCAGGGGGACAGGAGGACAGCCGTCTGCGGCACCGATTTGGGGTATAGATCCTTCAGAGTACACATATAAATGTGATCCTTGGCCTCTGAATCCTGAAGGTGAATTGCTATTGGGAGTAAAAATAGAAACAGCCAGAGCAGTTGTAAACGTCGAACAAACATTATCCGTACCTGGCATAGGTTTTGCTGAAATGGGACCTGGGGACCTGCACATGTCGTATGGGATAGTAAGAGATCCTTCAAAACCTCTGGATCCGCGCATATCCGAGGCCAGGGAACGGGTTTTTGAAGCATGTAAAAAAAACGGTATTGCATTTCTTGAGGTCGCTTCTCCCGAGGACATTACATCAAAAATAGATGAAGGTGTCCGTGTTATTGCAGGCCATAGAGAAGATACGGCCATAGCAGGAAGAAAATATTCCCTAAGAAAAATGTCGGTTTAGGTTATTAAATATCGATATTAAGTGGAAACCGTCCCGAAAAAAGATTCCCATCAGTTGGCCATTCAGTTTTGGGTAACTCATAAAAAAACTCAAGCTCATTACCGTCCAAATCTAAAACGTATATTCCCAGTGATATTCCATGATCTCCTACCCCAACAACCTCTACTCCTTGTTCTTCCAACCTACCCCGCAATCCTTTGAGTTCACCTAAAGAATCTAACTGCCATCCTATGTGATACATTCCGACTTTTCTGTGGTCAGGACCATCTGCATCTTCACCAAGGCTCATTAGTGCTATCTCATGGGATGATTCGTCGCTGCAGGATAAAAAAACCATATTAGACATACGATAGGTTTCTTTCAGCCCTAATATTTTCACATACCAAGCAGCCGATTTTTCAGCGTCCCTCACCCTTAAAACAATATGCCCTAACTTGCTGATCTTCACTTCGCCCTAAACTTACTTCGAAATTCTGAATCTACGTGGGAATTATCACAATAGGGCTTAGTCCGAGATTGACCACAACGACACAATTTTATGCGGTCTCGGTGTTTATAAGTATTACCATCATCATCCAGCAAAATAAAATCGCCCTTTATCTCAATACTTCCATCGTCTTGTATTTTTATTATTGGCTTACTCACTTGTTATTTAATCCTTTGATCTAGATTCGTCCTTAAAATTCACTTTATTGTGCGATCCATCGCAAAAAGGTTTATTTTTTGAACATCCACAGCGACATAACCAAATTTCGTTTTCTACCTTTAACGGTTGTGAAAGTCCATCCAGTAATTCATTAACATCTTGTACGTGTAAAGGTCCATTATCCGTGGCTCGGATTTTGGTTTTTTTCATTTTGTTGAAACCCCTTACTTCAAATTATCTACTTATTAATAATTGAAAAATTACAGTCTATATCAACTTCATTACAATAGGATTCAAACCATTCGATGACTTCCTCGTGGTAAGGAATCCCTTCGGCGACACGCTTCTCATAATCCTCTGCTTCCAATAAACCAGGGTATATCACTCGCTCATGTCCTTCAATTGGAGGAACATTAACAATAAATTCCAATAGGTTATCCATGTTATTTTTAAAATCATCTAAATCGGTGAAGGCCTCAATATCATACGCTTGAAAAAAATGCCCACCATGGTGTCTTAATATAGGTCCAGGACCAAATCCCGATAATTCATTACAAATAATTTCATTCATAAGGGCTAATCCAAATCCCTTGTGGGATCCGTTTTCCCTAGTGCCGCCTATGTGTAATAAATGATACGATCCTGTTTCAGGAGCGGCAATTTCTTCAAGTATAGGGTTCCCTTTTAGGTCAGTGATCCATCCGGGTAACACAGTCGTGCCTATTCGCTTCGCTAGCCCAATTTTGTTGTTAGCAACCTGCGTCGTTGCAACATCAAATAGAAACGGAGGCATTTTTTTTGCGGGAGCTGCCCAAGCCATCGGGTTGGTTCCCATCACTGGGCTGGAGCCAAAAGGAGGAACAGTTTGATAAGCACCCCCCGCTGTCATACAATGACCTATCATATCTTCTTCAGCCGCCATCATAGCATAATATCCACATCCGGCAAGATGGCCCGTATTATAAACAGAAACGGCTCCAATACCGTAATCTTTTGCCCGTTTTATAGCTTGTTCCATTGCCCAGGGGCCAACGTGTATTCCTAGAGCTTTATCAGCGTCAACCGTCATCGTAGTTTTAGTTTCTCTAACTACTTTAAAATTTGGTCGGGGATTTAAATTTTTACTTGAATACTCGCTCACGTACCGTCTAAGCCCGTTCGAAACACCGTGAGATTCAACACCGCGCAAATCATTAATGATAAGGACGTCTGTTGAAATTCTAGCTTCTTCAGCAGAAAGTCCTTGTTTTCGAAAAATTGCCTCAGTTACATGTCTGATACTATCAACTTCAACATAAACCCTGTTTTTTTCTGGGACTTTAAATCTTTCTAACATTTAGGACACCTCATCTAATTCTTACGATATATATAATTGGCTGTTAACGACTAACCAGCCCATAGCAATCCTTCATTTACAAATTAACAAAAGACAACTTTAAGATATCAAGATCTACAAACGACGTATATACAATGTTTTTTGAACCGCATATAAAGTATTTATCGTTAGCAATTATATTTCTAGGTATCTGGCTCGCCACCAAATCTCGCAAAATCAGTATACCTGCAATTTTGTTACTTATTGTTGGTAGTTTTTTTCTTGTACAAAACTTTTTAGATTCTACTTTTACTTTGTGGTCAATCCTGATTATTTTACTAATGGTATTGATAGCAATGAATACCAAATTTATCTTTAGATTCGAAAAATTAAATTCCGATGATTTTAAAAATCAGTCCGGCAAATATGGTGAAGATGACTCTTTTGAAAATTTCTCAGGTGATTTCCACGGTAAACACGTAAATGGGATAGTAACAGGAGGAACTTTAAACTTAAAATCGGCTACTTTACCTGCAAATGGTTCGACGGTATATCTAGACTCTATAATCGGAAAATATGAGGTCTGGGTACCAAAAACTTGGAAAATTCAGGTTGATTTTGAAACAATCACAGGCAGAGTTACGGACTTGCGCCCAAAACATAAAGATTCCGCCGAAGGCCCAATTTTACGAATTTCTGGAAAATCTATAATCGGGGAACTCATAATAAACTAAACCAAATAAAGGAAGGAAATATGAAATTCGCTCTACTCGGTATTTCACATGAAACCAACACTTTTTCAAAAATACCGGCAAATTACGATCAATTTAAAAATTCAGCTCGGGACGGGATCCTTTATGGCGACAAAATATTAAACCAGTTTCGCCATTCTAATTACACTATCGCGGGTTATATGGAAGCATCCGAAATTTATAACTTCAAATTAATACCTCTAATGTATGCTCAAACCGGGCCCATTGGAACTATTACTAAAGACGCTTACGANGTANTTTCCAGCGAAATGTTTGAAATGTTAAAATCTCAAGGNCCATGGGATGCTGTACTNATTGCAAATCACGGTGCAGCCGTTTCTGAAGAATTTCCTGATATGGATGGAAANTTTTGTCAAACNGTCNGGNAAATTGTTGGCGAAGATNTTCCAATAGGNATCACATTNGATATGCACGCAAATATCTCCACTGCGTTGATTGAACACACTGATGTCTGTGTAGTTTGGAGAACNTGCCCNCATTTGGATGCTAAGGTAAGAGGAAAAAAATGTGCAGACATAATATATCNCNCAGTNANAAAAAAAATTNTTCCAACACAACATATTGAAACCCCACCATTATTGGTTAATATAGTTAAACAATTTACNGGNGAAGAACCTATGAAAAGTTTGGTAGACGATTGTATAAATGCTAACAATAACAAAGGTATTTTNGACACATCTATAGNCGAAGGATACCCATANGCTGACGTAGAGGAGATGGGGATGTCATGGATAGCAATTTCAGATAATAATCGTACTCTAGCCGAAAAAACNGCAAAATGGATGGCTAACAGAGCTTGGNAAAAAAGAAAGGAGTTAAATAAACCCGTACTGTCTATAACAGAAGCTTTACACGAAGCTGACAAAAAGTATNTCGGTNCTAAACCTNANGGAAAAGAGAACCCTTTACCATCCGATGGGTCTGCTCTNCAGNTCATGCCAAAATCTGAACATTCTGAGCTNGGNCCTTACGTTTTAATGGATGTGGGCGANAANATAGGAGGGGGATCTTCGGCAGATTCCACTTTTATTTTACACACNGCAAAAAAATTAAAAATCACTGGAATCCTTCAAACAATTTANGATCCTGACGCTGTACAAGANTGTCTTAAATCNGGAATNGGTTCNACAGTTGATTTAANTGTGGGAGGAAAAACCGACGACATGCATGGAGATCCTATAAACATTGAAGGGGNGATACGAAATATATCAGATGGAAAATTTGAAGATCACCGGCCGACTCACGGTGGATTCACGTATTTCGATAATGGTATTTCTGTCCGTATAGANACCAATGATGGAAACACCATTTTANTGACCTCANCCCGTTCNGGAAATNNTTCTCGAGAACAAATGTATTCAAACGGGATTAAACCTGAACATTATCGAATTGTTNTAGCCAAAGGNGTTTCGTCTCCCCGACCAGCTTATCAACCGATAGCCGCAGATATACTTATAGTTAATACGCCAGGAGTTACTACNGCTGACTTATCAACATTCCACTACAAAAGACGGAGAAAAANTCTTTATCCATTCGATTTAAATGCAAAATATTAACGTAATAAGACTGATAGATAAAAGNT
The DNA here is from genome assembly GCA_002730795.1 of Chloroflexota bacterium. Classification (GTDB taxonomy): domain Bacteria; phylum Chloroflexota; class Dehalococcoidia; order Lucifugimonadales; family Lucifugimonadaceae. The sequence goes on along the minus strand of PCAX01000002.1, from coordinate 104,844 downwards.
TTTTACAGTTCATAAAATGACAAAANTNATCNTGATAACAATNGCTGGTTTATTNTTAACAGNCTGTTCGACNACTNTTTTGNTGGAAGAANCNAAAACCGCGGANGTGGCCGANGTGTTGGAAACTCCCATAATTAAAAAGGGCTCCGATTTTCAAAATAAGATCGGAAATNATGAAGAACATTTCATTGGAAANGCTGAAGCACCGNTCACAATTATTGTTTATGAGGACTTTCAGTGACCNTATTGTAGAAATTTCTTCCTCGGGCCAGGAAGACAAATCAAAAACACACTTGTAAAAGAGGGTACGGTNAAGTTAATTTATAGGCACTTCCCNTTTTTNGGACNGGAATCCTTGATGGCAGCACATGCAANTGAATGTGCATCTGATCAAGGTATGTTTTTAAAGTACCGCGAAGGTTTATATCTGTCGTGGGANAAGNAAGAAGGGTCNCTTTACNCGCCGGNCCACCTTTCAGCNATCGCNGANAATTTAGATATGGATACAAATGAATTTAATGAATGCAATTATCATCAAATTCACNTTAATAAAATAAAATCNATGTACGANGAAGCACATCAATTAGGTGTAAATTCAACACCAACNACAATCATTCAAGGTGAGTTNATTAGTGGTCTNGGNNCNTACGAATNNTACAGTGAAATAATTGATTCGAAACTNCGAGANCAACTNCAATGATTACACNATTTCAATCCTAAAAAGAAGATGTNCTNATCATCTTACGAACGCGGAGGGTGTGGCCANGGCCGNGACCANCCTTCTAGCCCNAATTTAGCNCTCTGAGACATATCGCCNGTTTGGGCNAATCTATCATGCATTGAAAAATTTACTGACTCCATAATNTTATGNGTTAGTTCTCTATCCAANCTNTCAACTATTTTACGATGTTTCACACTGTTGGAAAGATNATTTTGTTCNTCAGGATCCTCGGAAATATCAAATAAAAACACTTCNCCNGATAAATATTTNTGTAATTTATATCGACCATCAAAATTCATCCANCCGTCAGAAAGTAACCCNAAAATTCTATCNCTTCCTTTTTGCCGAGGCATTCCNTCTCCCGGCAAAGGCTCCGAATCATACCANTCNGGTAAAGATAGTCCAGCCCATTTCAAGATNGTACTTGTAATNTCAGTCAGTTCAACCATTTCGTTAACNGTTTGATTTTTNTCTATCCCAGGCCCCATCAAAACCATAGGAANACGTATNGATGATTCAAAAAANGTTGCCTTCCCTATAAAGCCATGGTCTCCCAAATAATCNCCGTGGTCTGATGCTAAAACTACGTACGTATTNTCAAGGATCCCNTTTTTTTCAAGGGCATCTAATATCTGNCCTACTTCGTAATCGATTTGCTGCACNAANCCTGAGTAGTGNNTGCGAATTTTCATTTTAGANTTAAGACTGAATTCTGTATAATCAACTCCATTCCANGGNCGCCTATTGCCCTCAATGTTTTTCAACCGNAGTGCCTNNGTGTTATTGGGNTTTTCTTTGATTGGTTTCGGAATATTTTTATCGTCAATCCCCTCCAAAAAAATCTCATTTGGATCATAAGGGCAGTGNGGACCNGGAAAACCAACCATNAAGGCNAAAGGCTTTTCTGTNCCATAATGATTTATAAATTTTACTGCTTCNTTCCCAACAAAATGATCCCATGAATGTTCCCAGGGTATNTCTTGAATAACNGCNCCTTTATTTTCGTGATAACCGTCCATCTCATCACCGCGCAATTTTTTTAGCCCTAATTGNTTAAGNTANCCATAGTAATCATCACGCACCATNGTCCATCGTTTGTCTTCGCACACAACTCTNTATTCAAAACCGCGTNTTTCATCCCAAGGATAAAAATGCATCTTTCCTATTCCAGCGGTGTAGTAACCCGACTCGGACAAAATATCCGTCCAAATTTTTACTCCTGAATCNCTCCAGTCGGCGCGTAGATTATGTAAATTATCTGTAACACCATTTTTTATAGCATTCATNCCTGTAAGTAATGCTGTTCGAGCTGGAACACATATTGGTGAAGCCGAAAATGCATTAGTGTACCTAATTCCATCGGNGGCTATACGATCAATNTTCGGTGTTTCCAACCAATCAGCACCGTAGCAACCAGAAAAATCCGATCTGAACTGGTCAGGAAAGAGAAAAACTATATTAGGTTTNTCCATAAANTTTTTNCTGAAAAAAAGTAGTANTNAGATTGAACTTNATTACTGACTTTTTTGNCTCCAAAAAGATTGAATTAAATANTCNGGNTTGTTCGTAGAGAAAATTATATTNTAGGAACNNTCATCNNTACGATAAGNCACTTTTAGTGCGGTTCTACAAAAAAGAGCCATGAAAGTTTTTGAACCTTTCCGTNTTGTGGTGTGATCAANTTTTNTAACTCTATCAACTGAATTTATATTGAATTTTACTTTCTTTCTTCCTTTTTCNANAAAAANAAAATCACCCTCNNAACGTATTTTTACATGAGTTAACCATACTAGGGAATAAAAACTTNTTAGGGCACCAAATAAAAAAGCAACGTAAAAAAAATAAGATTGAAAACCCGATAATAATGAATCGTTTATAACGCTAACAAAAAAGACACCTGTAATAATTGCAGAATTTGTCCCCAAGGTGAATCCAAGAATCAAATAAACCCAAATAGGAGATCTAATATCTTCTATATAATTTTCAATTGATCCACTATTTTTCATTTACTTTTCCAAATAATATTTTGGAATTTATTGGCTTTCGTTTCTTACAATTCGGAAAATACATAGTTAGTATGATCACCGTGTTACTTGACTCATGGTCTTTTTCATAGCTTCTATCATTCCATCTCTGAAACTTTGAATACGTTCGATAGTGTCAGATAAATGTTCTATCCACCGTAAATCTTCTCTGTTTATGCCTATTCTTATTTGTTGATTCCCAACGGTAACATTTTCACCCAATATATTACTAAGAGCCTGTTTGGCACCACCTGTGGGTTCAGCCAACATTATTGTAACTAAATCATCATTAGAACTTATTCTTTCTATACCGGCATTTTCAGCAAGTATTCGAATTCGAGTTACAAAACGCAATAATTCAACGTTTTTAGGTATAGGCCCAAATCTATCTTTTGTTTCCTGAATAATTAATTCAACATCTTCCAGTGTATTAACACTAGCCAGTCGTTGATATATATGTAACCTAAGTGGCAGATCGTTTATATAGGCATCAGGTATTCTCGCATCAATACCAATATCAACCCTTACTGTGGAAAATTCTGGTTGAATTACTGGCGGGGATTCTTGAACCACATTTTCATCAGACCGAGCCTGTTCGACAGCCTGAGCGAGCAATGTAGAATAAAGTTCAAATCCTACCGCTGAAATTTGTCCAGATTGTTCTGTCCCAAGTATATTACCGATCCCTCTGATCTCAAGATCTCTAAGTGCAATCCGAAATCCTGATCCTAACTCGGTNGCNGACAAAATAGTATTCAATCTCTTCTCTGCTGCTTCACTTATTTGAACNGATTTNGGTACCAAAAAGTACGCGTAAGCNCTGTTGGAACCTCTACCAATTCGCCCACGNAATTGATAGAGCTGCGATANNCCAAATTTGTCGGCCCTATTTACGATCAAGGTGTTNACATTGGGTAAATCAATACCAGATTCAATAATAGTCGTNCATACNAGAACATCAAATTCTTTCCGTTCNAAAGCTGCCATNATTTCTTCTAAATCATCATCNTTCATTTGACCATGGGCAATATTAATTTTAGTTTCAGGNAGTANGTCGGATAGTTTGTNNAAAACACTATCNATATCTNTAACTCTGTTATGAAGGAAATACACNTGACCACCTCTGTCATATTCTCTAAGNATTGCTTCCCTAANAAGTGATTCGTTCATTTCAGANACATATGTTTTTATNGGGAGACGTTCTTCTGGAGGNGTCTCNATAGTNCTAAGATCTCGTATCCCTGCNAGCGACATATTTAACGTNCGTGGAATGGGAGTAGCCGATAGAGTTAACACATCGATNTTAGTTTTGATCTGTTTCATNCGTTCTTTGTGATCNACTCCAAATTTATGCTCTTCATCAATAATTAATAGNCCTATATCTCGAAANTTNACATCTTTTTGAAGGAGGCGGTGGGTGCCAATAACTATATCCACGCCACCTCGTTTGCAAAGGTCTATTACTTTNCTNTGCTCGGNAACAGTTTTGAACCTTGACANAATTCCNACCGATATNGGAAAAACTTTTAACCTGTCCATAAATGTTTCATAGTGTTGTTGNGCNAAAACTGTGGTGGGAACCAAAACNGCTACTTGTTTACCNGATTGAACAGCTTTAAAAGCGGAACGNAGAGCAATTTCAGTTTTNCCAAACCCGACNTCNCCACATACCAATCGNTCCATAGGTNTACTGGATTCCATATCTTCTTTCACTGCACTTAATGTAGATAGCTGNTCTTCAGTTTCGTAGTAAGGAAAACTGGACTCNANNGAACCNTGCCAAGGAGTNTCTGATGCAAATGTATATCCTTCAACNTTACTTCTAGTGGTGTACAAGGCCAACAATTCACCCGCAATCTGNTCAGTAGCCCGTTTAGCNCGAGCCCGCGCTTTATTCCATTCTTGTGTNCCTAATCGGGTAAGTTTGGGTGCCNTATCAGCTGATCCATGGTACAACTGAACTCGATCCAAATGTTCCGTAGGAACAAANAANTTATCATCATCTGCATATATTAGAACTAAAAATTCTCTGCCNTCGTCNAGTATCTCTGTGCCACTGAAAATAGCTATCCCATGTTCAACATGTACNACAAATGAACCAATCCTGAGTTTCTCAAGAGAAATTCCTTTACGAATNGGCCTGGACTTNACAACCCTCCTCTCTTTACTTACNCCAAAAAGTTCCGTATCTGATAAAACNAATATTTNTATATCTTTTAGGTTAATTTGAAAGCCATTTGGAATGTAACCNTCNATCACCGGAAANGGGNNTTGNGNNANTGATTGATCTGNCATNTCGNGNATNTGTTCGTTTTCNTCAGAATCTTTTGAAANCATTTCAACTAANCTACGTGAATANGCNGAAACAGCTATCACTTTTTTANTGTCTGAAATTTCAGACTTAANATTTTCCAAAACCTTCTCATGNCCNAAATATTTCAGNGNCAGAGTTTCAAATGGTAAATTCATAGACGAATCGGATAAATNAGNATCACTNACCCAAGGTGAAATAGANAGTTTTCTTGGTCTNGCTTNTATNGCGTCNGATATGTAAGNCCATTCGAGATGTCCCTGCGGAAAATTNATTGGAATNCTGCCTCTTTTTTGTTTAACCGATCTAAGTTCTNCATANCTTNTATCAATTGAANGNGCNGCACTTTCTATTTCATCNGGTCTNATTAAAATCGTAATNGAATCCGAAGTTAAATAATCAAATATAGAACCAAAATTGAAAAAGCCNGCATAAAACGAAATNTGATTTGAAATCTCACCAGCTAGAGCNCTACCAAGCTCACTCGATATAANCCTATGCTCTTCGTTGAATTCNTGAATCTCNATGAGACTAAGCTTGTCATTAACCTTNTCTGGATTAATTAAAACGGGCAGAATCTCCTCNGAAGGTGAAATTNTAANGGACCGTATACGCTTGAAAGACCTTTGCGTTTCTGGATCAAAAAGTCGCATACTATCAATATGATCTCCGAANAATTCTANGCGAACNGGCCTNCGNTCGGTAACAGTATAAACATCTAAAATCCCACCNCTTTGCGAAAAAGTGCCTGGAACTTCGACAGTACTTTCTGNACGATATCCCATTCTTACCAAACTTTTGGTTAAAGCAGACATNTCGACTTGATCCCNTGTAACAAGGGTTGTTGTNACCTCATCAAAAACTGTCCTCTCCAAAGTTGANTGAGAAGCAGCTTGAATTGATGAAACTACCAACGGGTACTTAGCTTTTNCAAANCTCTGCCGNAATGATGCNACAGTTTTTAATCGCGCATGGGTAGCAATAGAATCAGGAGCATAACGTTCGAAAGGAATTTCATCTACTTCAGAGAACTGNTATATAGGGGANCTNGGTTCCAACCANGTNTGTAANTGNTCGTATATACGACGGGACGATTCCGCGTTNGGAGTAATTACCAAAATTGGAACATTAACNGNNNGCCNCAGTACCGCCAANGCNAANGAAATAGAAGGTTCATAAATATTTACCGTNTCNTCTACTCTGGGNNAATTCAANTTGTTAATTAACNCGGCAAATTGATCGGTCTCNAATGAGGCATTTAGTAATCTGGATAAATTCACGATTTGNTATACAATTCTGATTTATATAAATTCACAATAATATTTATCCAAAAACAAAAAAACATTTAGCAGAACCCGACAATACTAGCACTAGAAAACAATAATGATCGACAATAGAAGTGGAATTTCCGACAAATTTAAGTGGATGAGTTAAAAAAATGNACAGACNTCNAAAAGNNAGACGAATAGTAGTCAAATTGGGTACNAATCTTCTNACGCGCGGNGAAAATCAACTGGATATTCCNACAATAAGNCGATTAGTAGATCAAATAGCTTNTCTAACGGCAAATGGNAANGAAATACTTGTTATCACATCCGGCGCAGTAACTGCAGGAAAGAAAACACTTTTTAAAAAACANTCNAAAATCAATCTANCGAGNAAAACAATTAGTTTTAANCAGGGATTAGCCGCTATTGGNCAACCAGAATTAATGATGGCNTACAANCGTTTGTTNGAAAAACATAATCTTAACGTTGGGCAAATTTTAATANCNAGANCNGACCTNAANGGGAGAAAACGTTATTTAAATTTTCGTAATACTTTAGAAACTCTTTTNTCTTCAGGGGTTATTCCNATAATTAATGAAAATGACGNCGTCGCAGTTGATGAACTTGCNGGCGATAATTTTGGAGATAATGATCNNCTTTCTGTTTTGGTAGCTAANGCAATAGACGCCGAGTTATTAATCTTNTTGGGAGAAGTTGAGGGATATTATTCTGATGATCCATTTNAAAANTCACATGCTNANCTGGTNCCNAAAATTAATGAGATTACTGATCAATTAAAATCAGCTGCAAAAGANTCTCACGATGGGATTGGCAGTGGAGGTATGAAAAGNAAAATAGATGCNGGNGAGCTTGCCATGAACTCTGGAATACCCATGTANATAGCTTCGGGTTACGTGGANAANGTGCTGATCGATATATCTAACGATNTTCATATTGGAACTTTGTTTAAACCNAAAGTGANNAGAAGGGAAGCCCGGAAACGTTGGATTNTAACAGGANGGACANAAAAAACGGGACGATTNGTTATTGATAATGGAGCTTATAAAGCATTAAAGCATGGTGGCAATAGCCTGCTACCNACTGGAATTANNAAGNTNTCCAAACCTTTCGTTAGGGGTGATATTATCGAGGTGNTNAAAGAAGATGAAACTACGGTAGCATGGGGAATCACNAATTACGATTCAACNGAAGTNGAACAAATTAAAGGGGAAAAGTCGGAATCTGTTGAGAATATTCTNGGTCACTTTTATGGCANTGAAGTTATACATAGAAATAATATGTCGATANTATAAGTATAAGCAGATAATAATTTGAAAATTAACCAATTGTTAAAAAAACAGGGAGNTTCAGCGAGTNNAGCCNCTAGAAAANTANGAANTCTCGATAAAAGTTTAAAAGACTCAGCCCTTAGGGCGATGGCAGATTCANTNAACGAAAATAGCGNCNCNATTTTAAGAGCTAATTCAGTAGACATAAAAAACGCCAAAGCATTANGTGANGATTNCCACGTAANCGAACGAATGNTTTTGGANAATGATAGGGTTACCNCTATGGTAGAGTCACTTTATAAAATTTCAGACTTGGATGACCCTATAGGTGAAATAATCGAATCTAGTAAATTGCNGAATGGGCTTNTACTAGAAAAAGTCCGGGTTCCNCTTGGAGTNATAGGCGTTATTTATGAATCTAGACCCAATATCACGGTGGATATATCAGCGCTNTGCATAAAATCGGGNAATAGTGTTATTTTACGGGGTGGTAAGGAAGCTTTTACTACAAATTCAACAATTACGAATATNATAAGAAANTCGGCAGAAANCAGTGGCCTTCCCTNAGATACGGTTCAATTCGTTAGTTCTACAGATCGATCANTAGTTAAACAAATGCTTAATATGGATCAATATATAGACCTTATNATCCCAAGGGGTAGNTCTGATTTGGTGAATTTTGTTGNTGAAAATGCTAAGATGCCAGCAATTACTGGTGGNGTAGGAGTTTGNCACACATTTGTCGATAAAANCGCTGATTTTAAAAAAGCCNTAGACATTGTNGTTAATGCCAAAGTNCAGAGGCATACAGTTTGNAANGCTCTNGACACGATTCTTATTCATCAGGAAATCGCCAAATCNTTCGTNCCNAAATTAATAGAGAAAATGATACTAAACAAGGTTGAGNTAAGGGTGGACGAAAAAACACTTAATTACGNNAATANCAAATCTAAATATNTTGTCCNNGCAAAANCCGNCGATTACGGCAAAGAATTTTTGGCGTTNATAGCAAGTGTNAAAATTGTTAGTTCAATTGATGAGGCTATAAAACATATCGAAAAACATGGGTCCGGTCATTCAGAAGCAATTATTNCAGAAAANATNACTGATTCGGANATGTTTTTNAACATNGTNGATGCNGCNGCAGTTTTTNCCAACACTTCAACNAGATACAATGATGGNGGAGAATTCGGGTTTGGTGCNGAAGTTGCTATATCTACTAACAAACTCCATGCACGAGGCCCCATGGGGCTTAAAGAACTTACCAGCTATAAATGGAAAGTCCGTGGNAATGGGCAAATTCGTGANTGAANTCANCTATGACATTAAATCAATTTTTTTTACAACGAGATATTAGAACAGAAGTTAGTGAGAGCTATTCNATTCTTTCAAATGGGTTACAAGTNGGCAAACTCGACATACATTTTTTGCCNGGAATTATAACCGGTACTTTAGTCGTATTCGAAAANGTTACTGNAGAAATGATACANGANCTTACACTTATGATCGANGAAGATATCGTAGACTGCTTCGGTATNGACACAGGAAATATNTCNATCAGTATTTATCAAGGNAGGGATATGGGTGTTTATTCCCGNAAAGAATATCAAATCGAAACTAANAANAAGANAAAANACGANCCGAAGAATCCNCCATCNGAATCTTNACTAGTAATCGCAAAAAAGCTTNCCCCATCGTGTTTTCATCGCTTTTTTTAATCGNTTTTTTCCCACTATTGGNCGCCAAAAACCATTATGNTAAAAATTAGANGCTAAATANGCCCAGGGAGCGATGGGTGATCTAAGTAGTATTCCTTCCANAGGTTTTAGTGGTCCATGATATATAAGNTTCTGCCCACGNGATGCAAAGGTGTTATCATTNCCAGAAAAATTCCAGTTAACGTTCGAAACNTCATCACCTTTATATTCTATTANTCTTGTNTCAGCAGTTCCCANCCCCATTTCATGGGCTATTTTCAGTTTGGGGATTAACATAGGATCAAAACCCATCAACTTTGATGCTACCGCATCTATTGCAACTTGATCGGATGAGGCGATAATTATATTTTTTTCGTGCACCCTCATCGCCCTAGGACCAGGTCCATCTCCAGCAAACGTTCCATCCATAACGGCAAAAATACCTGAGTGTATTTCTTTTTGAATTTGTAGAAGATCTACTAAAGTTTCATGGATAACTGAATGCGTCCAGTGCCTATTACGATCCAACAAACCACCGAAAGCGTTTTTCATTGCTCCTGTCATTTTAGTGAAAACATGAGTCTTTACAGTAGGAAGGTGTATTATATTTGTTCCAATAAACGTTTCTGGTATAAATAATCCATCAGGATAAACTTTATCGAGTACCAACATTTTGCTTTTTGGACTGAAAGGAATCCATTTAACGGGCGGTTCATCCAAAATCACATGGTCTATACCTAAACGGTTTTCAGCTTCGGAATGTTTATTTTTTTCCCTCCCTTCACGCGGATCAACAACCACAGTGCCATTATGTGCAGAGATAATGTCGGAAAAACCTTCAGATATAAGCTTTTTACCAACCCCTTCTATTTGCCAAGGAGCTGACGAACATGCAGGATAATAGTGTTGCCAAGAAACATTAACTTTTAAAAATGTTGTTTTGGTTTTATTTAAAGTGTCTTGAATTCTAGCTAAATCCAATAATCGTGAATAATCATCAATAATTGTCTCTGGGGAAGTATTTAAGACGGCAACGATACTTTTTTTTGACACAACCTTTTGTCCTGAACCTTTTTTTTAATGATTCTTTCGTTAACTAATTTTTACATTCGACACATATAAACATGTTCAAAATAAAATAGTTTCCTTAAACTTTTAAGTAAATGGTATACCCTTTTTAGTGAATTGAATAATCAATTGATTATTGACAGTCTTACTCATATTCTGCCAAAAGAATTTTCCAAATTAAGAAAAAGCTTTGTTCAAAAAGACAAAACTTTTGAATCTTTATTTTCAGATCCTAAATCCAAAATAGCCTCTTATGTCGACTTAGTGGAAAGTATGCAAAAATCTTCAATCCATAAATCAATTGTCGCTGGGTTTGGATGGAATGATCTTGGTTTAGCAAAGTTATCAAATGATTACATTTTGGAATCAGCCAATAAATCCAACGGGAAAATACTGCCATTATGTAGTGTAAATCCACTATGGGGCAAACAAGCTATATCCGAAATAAGAAGGTGCTACGAACTAGGCGCCAAAGGTATAGGCGAACTACACCCAGACACCCAAGGATTCCTGGATGGAAACGATTATTCTTCGTTAGCCGAATTTATGGAACTTTCAGTTTCACTAAAAATGCCGGTGGTTATCCACTGCTCGGAACCGGTAGGTCACATATATGAGGGGAAAGGATCTATAAAACTGCAAGTAATTGTAAACCTTGTAAGCAAATATCCGAACAACATTTTTATACTCTCACATTTTGGAGGAGGGTTACCTTTTTACAGTCTGATGCCTGAAATTAAAATTGCACTTCGCAACGTTTATTTTGATTCCGCTGCATTTCCTTATTTGTATCATCCAAACGTTTTCAAGGTTAGCTCAATAGCTGTTGGTTATGAAAAAATTTTATTTGCTTCTGATTTCCCGATAGTGAGCCAGAATCACGCACTCAAAAAGTTTCTAAGAGTTAACCTTACTGATGTAGAAAAAAAATCAATCCTGAAATCGAACGCTGATAATATTTATTCGTGGCCATAAGTAATTTCTTCTCTTGACGGTCCTCTTGAATGTAAATTTCTACGGAAAAACCTTAAAATAATTCTAAGTGTTCAAAATGTTATCAACAATATCAGACCCTGGCATAGGAGCTAATACAAGTGCCTAATTTTTTTCAACACGTAGACCCTAAACGAGATTTCATCCAAATGGAAGAAGAAATTCTCGATTGGTGGAATTCGAATAACATAACAAAAAAGTATATAGAAAAAAATAATAGTTCAAATAAGCGATACTCATTTATCGATGGTCCTATAACGGCGAATAATCCTATGGGAGTCCACCACGCCTGGGGACGTACTTATAAAGATTTCTTTTTGCGATACAAAAATATGCAGGGTTTTAAACAAAGATTTCAAAACGGTTATGATGGACAAGGCCTTTGGATAGAAGTCGAAGTGGAAAAAGAAAAAGGATTTTCGTCTAAAAAAGATATTGAAGAATATGGCATAGGGAGATTTGTCAAAGATTGTATGGATCGCGTCGACGGTTTCGCTAATCGGATTACTTCCCAATCAAAAAGATTGGGATATTTCATGGATTGGGATAATTCATATCACACCAAATCTGACTTGAATAACTATACAATATGGCATTTTTTGAAGAAATGTCATGAAAATGGATGGATTTACAAAGGAACAGACTCCATGCCCTGGTGTCCCAGGTGTGGTACTGGCCTATCCCAGCATGAAATAGTTACTGAAGGTTACAAGGAATTAACCCATCCGGGTCTATTTGTTAAATTCCCTATACTTGGAAGATCAAATGAGTATTTGCTTGTTTGGACAACTACCCCGTGGACTCTTGCTGCTAACGTAGCCACAGCAATTAACCCTAAAGATCAATACGTAAAAATCAACACCGAAAACAACTTACTGTGGTTAGGAATTGATCGACTGGATGTAATAAAGGGAAAATATGAAATTTTAGAAACCGTTATTGGTGAGAATTTAGCCGGTTTGAAGTACGAAGGTCCTTTTGACGAAATCCCTGCCCAAAAAACAGCCAAGGATAATCATATTGTTTTGTGTTGGGAAGAAGTTTCTAACGAAGAAGGTACTGGTATTGTTCATATAGCTCCAGGAGCAGGATCTGAAGATTTTCAATTGGGAAAACAAAAAAATCTTCCAGCAATAGCCCCGTTAGATGAAAATGGCATATATATTGAAGGGTTTGGATTTTTGACAGGGAAATCTGCTCAAGAAATCAACGAGGAGATTTTCTCTTTTCTAAAAGTAAAAAATTTTTATTACAATGTCGAAGATTATAAACATAGATATCCTGTTTGTTGGAGATGTGGCACAGAATTAGTTTTCAGGCTTGTTGAAGAATGGTTTATATCGATGAAGGAACTCAGACCTAAAATGATGGAAGCAACAAAAAAAATGACTTGGTTTCCTAAATTCGGGAAAGCACGGGAACTGGATTGGCTTAAAAATATGCAGGATTGGATGATATCAAAAAAACGTTATTACGGATTAGCATTACCTATATACGAATGCAGATGTGGACATTTCGAAATTATTGGAAGTTACGAAGAACTTCAAACGAGATCGGTAGCGGGATGGGAAAAATTCAAAGGTCATTCTCCTCACAGACCTTGGATTGACAACGTAATAATATCTTGCAGTAAATGTGGAAAAAATGTGAGCAGAATAAAAGACGTAGGCAATGCTTGGCTTGACGCAGGAATTGTGCCTTTTTCTACATTAAAGTACATTGAAGATCCAAAAAATTGGTCAGATTGGTTTCCAGCCGACTGGATATCAGAAAGTTTTCCAGGTCAATTCAGAAACTGGTTTTATTCATTGATAGTTATGTCTACGGCTCTAGAAAATTCTGCCCCATCACATACTGTTTTTTCTTATGCATTGATGCGAGATGAACATGGGGAAGATATGCACAAATCGAAGGGAAATGCCATATGGTTTGAAGATGCCGCAAAAAAAATGGGCGTCGATGTAATGAGATGGATATTTTGTTCTCACAATCCTGCGTCGAATTTAAATTTTGGTTACAACGTGGGAGATCAAACACGAAGGCAATTTTTTATACCAATCTGGAATATTTACTCTTTTTTCACTTCGTATGCCATCATCGATAACTGGGATCCAAACAAATCTCTCGATATTAACAATCCAACAAATGAAAACGGATTCAATGAGTTAGACAGGTGGGCTCTTTCAGAACTAAATGTGTTGGTTTCGAAAGTTACTGTATTCCTCGATAAATGGCAAATTAACAACGCCGCAAATACTATACAAGATTTCTGTGATCGTCTGTCCAATTGGTACGTCAGACGATCAAGGAGAAGATTTTGGAAAAGTGATGAAGATCCCACAAAAATGGCAGCCTATTCCACCCTTTACGAATGTCTTAATAAATTGACCATTATATTGGCACCTTTTGCCCCTTTCATCACAGAAGAAATATACAAGAATTTAAATCAGGGTAAAACGGATACTAGCGAATCCGTCCATCTAACTGACTGGCCAAAGGTGAATAAAAAACTCATAAATAGCTCGTTATCTAACAGAACAGAACTCGCCATAACATTATCTTCTTTGGGGAGATCCGCTAGGTCAGCCGCAAATATCAAAATCAGACAACCTTTGAGTGAATTATTAGTAGAATTAAAAACTCCTGAAGAAAATAAATTGCTGCCTTTTATAGAAGATCAGCTTATGGAGGAATTAAATATTAAAAAAATATCGTACGTCGATTCAAATGAAAAAGATTTTTTTAATTATGTTATAAAGCCCAACTTACCAAAATTGGGTCCAAAATATGGAACTGAAATTGGCCGAATAAAGACGCTTATTGAGAACAGTAATCCAAACGATCTCGCTTCCATGATAAAAAAAGGTTCTAGTGTAAAGTTGGACGATTTTATGTTAAAACCAGATGAGTTAATTGTTGAAAATTTTGCTAAAGAAGAATTATTTGTTTCGACGGATGGAANTTACACNGTNGCTTTAAATACTAAACTCAATNCNGACCTTATTTCCGAGGGATTAGCGAGAGACATAATACACNCCGTCCAAAATCTNAGAAAAAATTCTGGCCTNAACATATCAGATCGTATATTNNTNTGGATACACACNGACGATGAAACANCCAANTTGTGTNAAAAACACTTCNCCTATATTTCGTCTGAGACCCTTGCTGTAGATATCAATAATGATCAATCAAAAGAAAATACCAATTCAACAACATTAAACTTTAATANNAGANAAATTTCTGTTTATTTAAAAAAATNTTCCTAAAACGAAATNCCAAANCCGTGNGGGTTGTTTCTAACCCTTAAAAGATTTTCNGACAANNTTTTNTTGGATTTCTTTTGTTTTCTTTCGGCCAACCAAAAAGCATATTTTGANGTGAGAATGGCACATATAAGCATGATAATCGATGAAACATATATAAATATCATCAATATTATTATCATACTTACGCCACCGTAAATGGAACTNGTCATTGCAGAAACATTCCTAACATAGTATATGAAAACGATTTTAGACACCTCAAANCCGAAAGCCCCCAATAAAGCTGTAGTCCAAACATCACTCAANCGNAACTTTATNTTTGGAAGCCACCAATAGAGAATCAGGAACACCATGNAGGATAANAACGGAGGGAAAATTNCAGCAANTTGCTGCCAAAGTTTAGGGTCTGCGATAGGNGCTTCGGGCAACCATATTGACGATAATTCNTGAAAGAACGAGAGAATTGCNGAAGTAAACACCGAGGCAAACAAAAGTAANGANCCACCAAACATTAACACAAAATCCATACCTCTTTCAGTAAAAAACGGTCGAGNACTTTTTATTCCCCAAGCAATNTTTATACTTTTACGGATAGTACTAAAAACCTGTTGCGAAACCCAAAACAGTCCGATAGTCGCTATNAAACCACCAACTACACGCCCCCTNGTTATACTTTGAAAAAAAGCACCCAAAAATTCATCGTCCGCNTCATTNAGNACAGGTATTTGATGTCTTAANCCGTCGATAATTCNTTCTTCNACACCTTCAATACCCAGNACAAAAGAAAAAATTGTGATTAANCCAAGAGAAAGTGGNAATACAGCAAAAAAAGCATAGTAAGAAATTGCTGCAGCCATATAGGGAACGTTTCGTTCAAAAAAATCGTTGACNATTACTTTAATAAATTGAAACACNNGAATTNAGTAGCTTGCAGNCAANACATTTTTCATTAGTTACNNATNTTTTCNNNTTTTATCATTCTAATTCTCCNGACCTAAACGCGGAAATATAACTNGTGGCAAATTCNTCATTCCCCAAAAGCAAATTNTNNACNAANTTTGCCCAATGTAANTCCATATNTATTAACATCACGTCNTCAATNTTTGTCTGNNTTGGATCAACNATCCCAGANTCAATTCCAGCCTCTATNGCCATTCGAACAAANACATCATTAACGAGCTTACGCTTNGGCAACCCAAATGATATGTTACTCATACCGCCGGTTATGTGNAAATCCGCCCCATATTTTTGCCTTATCATNCGAATGGANTCGAGAACATGNACACCATAANTAGGATCAACTNCTATCGGGAATATTAACGGNTCNATAAATATATCATTAGGTTCTANNCCTCTNGAAAGAGAAATATCAACAATTTTGGCNACATTTTCCAAACGNTCCGNTGCGGAATTGGGCATTCCTGANTCACTNGCCGCCGATACAATTACCCTAGCATTATGTTCNNTCGCAAGTGATAGGGTTTCGATTCTTTCTAGGGCTACAGAATTCAANAAAGCCCTACCNTGTTTAGCGTTATACACTGATAAACCAGCTTCAATTATGTCAGGATTTGACGAGTCNATACTGATAGGAATAGTAGATATTTTTTCCACGCTCTGGACCAACCATTTCATGTATGTTTTTTGTTCNTCCAAATTATANGAAGCCTCATCNACATTCAAATCTAAATAATTCGCTCCNGATTTTTCTTGGCGNAAAATCTCGTATCTAATATANTCAACCGCTTCATCAANATCGTTGGAATTNCCNTTTACNCCCTTCCAAACGGCAATCATAAAATGTTTTAAATTACCCTGTTGATATGGTTGGGTTTNGNTAAAATGATCCGGAACNCTAAGNTATCTGATTTCGNCATTAACCTTATACTTCACAGCCTCTANTCCATTGTCAAAAACGTGNCCTCTAACACCTGANCGTTTTACCACACGAGTGGCNTGTATATTTTCGCCTATTATCACAAAATCGTTNNGTTGTTCTTTTTGTTNGNTCANCTTGANAGTCCTTGTATTATTACTAACGGATTNTGTTTTTTTTTGTATTNTGATCTANCCCTAAAAAAGTATTTGACCAAGCCGACGTACCATTCAATTTNGAATCGCGAAATACTACAGGCCTGNTAAGCATGTTTGTTTCANCNCCAAAGGGTTTTAATCTNTAGTAAGCTCTAGACCAAATACATTCCTTATCCGGTATCTCACACATGCCAGCTCGTGTGCCGCCGCAAGGTCCATTTCTTTGGTTCTTCACACACTGAGACTCGGGACATAAATACGCTATGTCAGGTAAAGAACAATCCCCGCAATCCTTACATCCATACAAAGAAACTTTAGATAATTGTTCAAGGGCATGAAACGCTTGTGATGTTCTTTTTTTCCCACGGACGTATTTGTAGAATACATGACCAATTTTATATCCCTTGGCATCAATAGAAAAAAACGAATCATGGATAAATTTACCTATTCGGTATCTGATGGGCGATTTTAATCTTTGTTTGAATGTACGTGCTTTTTTAGAGGATTCTAAATATTTTTCACTATATTCAGAATGATATGTATTAAAAGTTTTCGGTTTTCTATACAAATAAAACTCATCATCTTGGGGAAAATTAATGGCATCGGCAAATTGTTTCCAATCATTTTTTGAATAAGAATTATATATATTGATTATTTCATCCAAACGTTGAGGTGTAGGTTTTCCCGAAATATACACTCCTGAATAACCGAGACCTTTTAGGACAGATATTTGGCGGGCAGCAAATTCATTAAAATATTTTTTTCCTTTATCCCGAGCGGTCGCTTGATTTTCAGCGATTTTTAACAATGAATCAGAAACATATACACCGGGAATGCCCCACTTATTGAAAAATCGTGCAGAACCTCGGTTTAGTATATAAACAGAGCCTATTAATGGTCTGTTTATTGATTTTTGTTTGAACCAATTTTTTAATTCATAAAGTTTATGAGAGTCATACCCAATTTGGGTAACAGCCCACTTAGCTCCAGACTTCAATTTTAAATCGAGCTTATAAAGCTGAGTCATTAATTCCGCTTCAGTAAGTTTGAAAGGTGAAACGACGCAACCAGGGTTGAATAAAGTTTTTTCACCATTATTTTCCATTTCTAAACTCATGGAACGCATCAAGTCAATAAGACCAACCGAATCAATATCAAAAACCGGTTGGGAAGAGCCACTATATCCTTCAGTCGGATAATCACCAGTCAAAGCTAAAATATCGAAGATGCCTTCACTGGCAAGAGTCCATAAACGACTGCCAATTGCATTACGGTTAGAATCCTTACATGAAACGTTAACTATTAGATTAATATCAACACCACTAAGTTTTTGAGCAAGAAATTCCGGCTGTATATGCGAAGATCCTCCTGGATTATCAGTAACGGCAAGAAAATCCAAATGACCTGACCTAGACATTTCTATGGCATGATTAATGCGTGTATCAACGGACAAATCTTTAATTAAGCCCCTAGTCGTTTCTACCTCTACACCAAAAATAAACTTATCTTTTACTGTCATTTGATATAAAAAAAAATTGAATCAATTCTCACTAAAATGTATTGTTCTCTTTAGGAATTATCTTAAATGAACTACACGGTTGCCTAAATAATGACAAATCATTATCGAAATAAATTTGTAAATTTTATTTGATTAATAAAAATTTTACCTCGAAACCCGGCGACAAGGTTATAAGCCTCCCTCGAAAAACGGAACTTAATCCGGTCACACATCATATTAACACCCGAAAATTACCTACCAGAGGACCTGCTTCTCCTATGATTTTGATTTACGGGTTTTTAATTTTAGACCTCATCGGAACACTCTTACTCATGATGCCATTCTCTACAGTACAAAATGCCGATACTAATATAATAACAGCTTTGTTTACTTCCACGTCTGCGATCACAGTCACAGGATTGACAGTGGTTGATACCAGTGTTCACTGGTCATTTTTCGGTCAAGCAGTAATAATTCTTCTATGTTTTATAGGTGGACTTGGATTTATGACCGGAACTGCATTCATTATTATGATCACTGGTCAGAAGTTAATGCTACATAATAGGTTATTAGTACGAGATGGGTTAGGTTGGGGAAATATAGGATCAATAACAACAATGGTTCGGAATACAGTAATTATTGCTGTGATTTTACAAATAATTGGGATAATAATACTTTTTAGTAAATGGTTCTTAATTGAAAAACTTTGGGATGGAATAACTTGGGTCGAGGCATTATGGCAAAGCATTTTTCATGGAATATCCGCATACAATAACGCTGGGTTTGATATAGTTCCCAACCAATTAGGTGGACCAAGTCTATGGTTATTTTCTACAGATCCAGTAGTGGTGGCTATCTTAAGTGTTTTGATATTGTTTGGCGGTATAGGCTACTTCCCTCTTCATGATTTAGCCGTTAAGCGTAGATTTACTAAACTACAATTAGAAACTAAAATAATTTTTATCTTTTCTGCTGTCCTAATTGTCATTGGAGCAGGGTTGTTTTTTGCTACCGAAGGGTCTAACCCCTCAACTCTTGGGGGCAAAAATATTTCTGAAAGATTAACCGTAAGTATTTTTCAATCGATATCTACTAGAACGGCTGGGTTTGAAATGGTGGATCATAGTAATATCGAAACCGGAACTGTTTTTACATCCACTGTGTTGATGATTATAGGGGGCGCATCAGCAAGCACTGCCGGGGGCATTAAAATAAACACTTTCGCAATAATTGTACTTGCCGCACTTTCTTCACTAACAGGCAAGAAAGTGGTTACTGCTTTCAAACGTCAAATACCATTTGACAACGTTCTTGGAGCCGTAGGAATAACATCACTCACTTTTTTCGCGCTGTTATTTCTCGCGATATTACTATTACGAATCGAACCCAATTTACCCTTTGAAAAAGTGATCTTCGAAATTGTTTCAGCTTTTGGAACTAACGGATTGTCAAGTGGTATCACTACTGAATTTAAACCTTGGTCACGTTTTATCCTTATTTTTGCTATGTTCGTTGGTCGATTTGGACCTCTAACACTAGTACTATTACTTGCAGGTCGCGTTAAGCAACCGTCATACGCCAACTCAGAAGAACGTGTACGAATAGGATAAAATATAAACAAGATAAACTAAGTTGTAAGGTTTCAATCTCTATGGCAAAAAAAAATCAAGTCGTAGTTGTGGGTTTAGGAAAATTTGGGGGAAGGGTTGCAATCACACTGTTCCAGTCTGGGCACGATGTCCTCGGGATTGATATAGATAATGAAAAAGTTCAAGAAATACAAGGTAGAATCACCTACGCCGTGCAAGGTGATGCTAGCCAACGAATCGTCCTCAATGAACTAGGGGTACAAGATTATGACGCGGCGGTAGTCGCTATAGGTGATGATTTAGGACAAAGTATAACGACAACGGTTTTATTGAAATCGATGGTAAAGGAAGTATGGTCCAGATCACATTCTGATTTACATACCGACACACTGTTACAACTAGAGTGTACTCCGATTTCAGTAGAGGAAGGGATGGGGACAAGAGTAGGACACAACATGTTTAAACCGGCGGTACACGAATATATGGAATTGTCGGATGACTTCGGTATCAGCCAGTTAATTCTCCCCACACAACATGAAAACATGAGTCTAGAAAATCTGGGGTTAAAAGAAGCCCGATCTAGGCACGGAATATCCATTATATCCATTACTAGACGTGGGAAAATAATTATTTCTCCCAATCTTAAAACCTCACTGGAAAAAGGCGATATACTAACCATATGTGGTAATGACGACCAGGTTGAGGCCTTTATAGGCGACAAGAACGGATCAAAAAATCAACAATGAACACACTCATAGTAATAGACAGTGCCGACTATGATCGTAATCTGGTTACATACGGAGAAAAATTCTTAACTTCCGACCATGATCAACTTCATTTCGTATATGTCATAGAGGTTAATCAAACATTAGAGATAGATGCGCAAATGGAAATAGAAATTGAGAAGGGTGAAAGATCTTTGGGATTTGTAGAAAATATTACCTCTATACCTAAAAATAGAGTCCATGCCGAATTGCTGCAAACGAGACACAAAGGTGCGGCAATTGTAAACGAAATTACAAGGAAAGACATAAGATTATTGATATTAGGGTCTGTTTATCCAAAACAATATGGAGTTTTTAAATTAAACGAATATTTAATGTTCGTGTTGAAAAATGCGTATTGTGATGTCTTACTTTGGAGGTCCATGCCATCCAAAGTTACGTCAGATAATAATTAAAATATTCAGTTTAGGAACATAATGACTATTATTATTATTGGGGCAGGTTTGGTGGGTTGCCAAATAGCGAAGGAGGTGTCAGAAAGAGGGCACACTCCTGTCTTGGTCGATAAAGATGAAAAGTCATTTGAAAAACTTCCCGACCATCTAGTAAACAATGATTTAATTACTACTGTTCAAGGCGATGGTAATGATTCACAATTGATTAAAGCTTTAAATACAAATGAATCTGACACAGTAATAACCGCCACTGGCAACGACACCTTAAATGGTATGATAGCTCAAAAATTCAACATTTTGTTTAAATCGAAAAATTCAAAAAATATTAAGGTCATCGTTAGAGGTGACCATTTAGCAGATTTATACGAATCTCTAGGATTTTCGGCAGTCAATAAAACGGAAAAAATAACACAGCTGGCGCTTGAATTATTAAAAATATAAGATACTGATGTATATTGTAATTGCAGAATCCGGTAATTTAGCCCAAGAACTTGTTGCTTCTTTTATAGCTTCGGGTGATGAGGTTTATATTCTAGACACCAACGAAAAACTGGTCAAAAAAATACAAGCGGATTTTGGTATGGTAGCCTCATTGGGAGATATGATGTCAATTGATGACCTTACTGAAGCAGGGGTCAGTCGAGCATCTATATTTATAGCTGGTTCCGAAAACGATTATAACAATCTGGCTGCATGCCAGCTCGTAAAAAAACACTTTGAAACTCCAAAAACCGTTAGCTTATATAACAACTTGGATAACAGCCAAGTTTTTGACAAATCTGACGTAGATGTGGTGATTAATACAACCGTTTTAAAAATAGAGCGGTTGAGTTCAATAATCGGATCACATCCCATGATGAAATTAATGGACCTACCAGGAGGGAATAAAAGTATAATCGCAGTTAAAATAACTGAGAATTCTAACGCAATAGGCAAACGAGTACCTGAACTCGCGTTACCACCTGGTTCTGAAATTATAATGATTGCTTCGGAAGATGGAATAATTCAAAATGACATGGAGGGTTATCAGTTATCAGCAAGAGACGAAATTATTATACTTAGCCCAAAAAATTTAGAAGCGGGAATAGAAACAATTTTAACAAGGTACATGTAACTAGATGAAAAAAATTGTAGCGTTTTTAGGCCCCCCGGGAACTTACACCGATCAGGCTTCACATAACTATGCTCCTAATCACATACGTGTTCCATATCCTTCAATAAAGGCCGTAACCGAAGCCATGGAAAAAGGTAAAGCGGACGAATGCGTCGTACCAATAGAAAATTCTCTTGGTGGAACAATATTAGAAGTAGCGGACCATTTAATTCAAGCCAAGAAAACTCTAATAAAAGCTGAAATATTATTACGAATAGACCACTGCTTAATTGGTGAAGAAATATCAAATTTATCGCAAATTAAAGTCGTAAAATCAAAATTTGAAGCTTTCCAACAATGTAAAGACTTTATAGATAGATATCTGACAGAGGCTAAACTTGTATCCACATCAAGTACAGCCGCCGCAGTAAATGAACTTAAAAATGATGGGAAATGGACTGTCGCCATCGGCCCAAAAAGGTCTGCAGAGTTGGCTGGAATTCCAATAATCAAAGAACATATTCAAGATAAAATCAACAATATAACACGTTTTGTTGTTTTATCTAAAAGAGACCATGAACCTACTGGTAAGGACAAAACATCGATAATTTTCGAATTTGGTTCAGATGCCCCAGGGTTGATCTACACAGCCCTAAAACCTTTTGCGGAGAATAATATCAATCTAACGAAAATTGAATCCCGCCCAACTGGAAAAAGTTTAGGTAGCTACATTTTCTTATTAGATTTCGAAGGGCATAAAACCGATGCGAAAATATCGGAAACAATTAAAAAATTAAAACCTCACATGTCTAAACTCAAAATACTAGGTTCATACCCGATTACCCACCTACCAAAAGACACTCAAAAAAATTAAGTTCCGAACTTTACTTATTAAAATTTCCCCATTACGAAAGAAATTAAAGATCCTCATCGTCTAAATCTAAATCATTAAATCCGTCATTGTGTAAATCTGTAATAGTCTCTTTTCCCTTAGTTGTAGCTTTTGAAAGTCTCTCCCTGGTAGTTGACGTTAATTCTTCAGCCTTTTCCTTCCATTCACGTCCGGTATCCATAATTATCGCCCTAGTTTCGTTACCCGCTTTGGGAGCGAAAAGAACCCCAGATAAAAACCCCACCGCTGCCCCTAACGTCAATCCTATTAGAAAAGTATTACCAGAAGCTTTATCATTATTACTCAAGCCCATATCTCCAATTATTTTTATTGTGAAACAAACCTAACGCCGACCTATTTTATCAATCTTCCTAGTCTTCTGAATATTTCAGAAATTACGACGCCTGTAGAAAATGAGGTTCGGACAGATTCCAACGTAGTATCAAATTTTTGAACTGTTGCCTTGACGTTGCCAGCTATACTTTCAATTTTATTAACTGTACCTTCAGTTTTATCGACTAATCTGTTAAATTTTTTGTAAGTTTTAAAAATAATAACAACCACTAAAATCGACCCAATAACCCCTGTAATAGAAAAAACTATGATCGATAAATCTCTAAGTAACTCAACTGTCAAAGTTCAAATTCTCCAACTGATCTTTTTAACTACGCTAAAATCATATCTTAAAATAATAACAACAAAACATAAAAATATACAATATTATTAAGTATTCCATTAATAATAAAGACTTAACAATTATTCGTGGTAATCCCTCAAATGTCCCGATCTAATTGGGTGTCTCAATTTACGCAATGCTTTTGCCTCTATTTGACGTATTCTCTCCCTTGTTACGCCAAACTCTCTACCGACCTCTTCTAAAGTTCTGGCTCTTCCATCATTTAAACCAAAGCGTAATTCTAATACATCCCGTTCTCTTTGATGCAAGGTGTCCAAAACAGCACTTATTTGCTCCCTTAACATTTGTTCAGTGGCTACTTGATTAGGGGCAGGTGTATCTTCATCAGGTATAAAATCTCCAAGCGAGGAATCAGAATCAGGTCCTACAGGTATTTGTAACGATATGGGTTGTTGGGCAATTTTCAAAATATACCTTATTCGTTTTATAAGTTTAGGTAAATCATCTGGAGATGGTTCCGAACCTGTCTCTTCCAAAGTGAAAGCTGTAGCTAACTCATTGAACTCCGGGTCTCTACCATATTCTTGGACAAATCGCCTCGAAACCCTTTGAAGTCTATTGATTTGCTCTACCATGTGTACAGGCACCCTGATTGTTCTAGATTGGTCGGCTAACGACCTGGTTATTGCCTGCCTTATCCACCAAGTCGCATAGGTACTGAATTTGTATCCTTTACGATAATCAAATTTCTCTACGGCCTTCATCAAACCTATGTTACCCTCTTGTAACAGGTCAGAAATATTTAGCCCTCGCATGATATACTTTTTTGCTACATTGACAACCAATCTTAGGTTAGCTTCCGACAAATGTTTTTCAGTATTGTGAACTCTATTTGAACAAGAGATTTCACCATTTTCATTAATATTTTCTTGCAAGGCGCAAATATTTTTAATTTTTTCAAAATGAAGTTGGATGAGGTGTTCATAATGATCATTATTATCCAATTCAGTTTTCACCAACTCCCGGTCACAAGCAAGATCCCTCATAAGTTCTATGCTTAAATCTTTATACATTGGAATATCGTCTATAAGTATTAAGGACAGAATATTAGAAAGGTCGATCAGATCATCGACAATCTCATCCTCAGAACCATTAAGTGAATCAACAAGGAAAGTAATTGTCGTATTTCTCTCACTGTCAATCGACTCAAGTTCCCTGTTGAAAATTCCATTTATAAAATCCATAACTTCGTTAGTTTTTAAAAATTGATGTAAAAACAGATCCGGTGGTAGTCCCCGCTGAAGTAAAATCGCCTTCATTAATCTCGAGTGTTTTGCCAATCTTCTATTTATTTCGCCGACAATTTCAAAGGAAGGAATTGGACAATTACACATTATTTTAATATCACAATTCGAACAATTTGATACAGATCGACGGAATTGGTTAACATAACGACCTTGTTCTAATCTTCTACCGAGTAATCTTTCTTCTTCCAATGTCAAAAGTTTAACCGCCCGTATCTCATTCAAATACATTCGGACAGGATCATTAGAAAAATCCTCGTTTGCAATATAGTCATCGAAATTGACGTGGCCTTGGGATTCCGAATTCAAAGTTTCCTCTGACTGTTTCACTGCAGCAGTTACGACCTCGGTTGCATCATAATCATCTGTTGTTACGTCATCGTCGTAATTTTCTTTATAATCAGCTGTATTGAATGGTCCGAGAGAATCACTGGGATTCCCTTTTTTCTCGTCAGAAAAAACGCCCATGTCTTCAGGGAGAAAGTCAGCGTTTTCATCTTCGGATTTTTTTTTGATCATGCGTTATTTTTTTCTAAAAACATACTCCGTATTTCATCATTAACTATCAGGTGCTGATTATCAGTTTCTGAATTGTCCTCTTCTGGAATGTTTTGTTTTATTTTTTTGAGATATTTCAATTTCATAGCGGTTATACAATCCTCTATAATTTTAGCGTTCCATTCGACATTTCCTTGAGGCAATTCCCTATCCATTAATTTTTGTGTCTCTCTAATGACATTAATATCACCAGATCCATCCATCTGGCCTTTTTCCCAGTATTCGTATATAACTCTATTAACCACATTGGAGAAGTAATTAGATGGTACACCTATCCCAAAATCTCTCAGATCAGGATTTTGTAAAATAGTAGCAAGCAATCTTTCCTCCGTTGGGTCGCCTTGCTGTATCGTATGGGTGATTTCTTTTGATGTATTTGAACTTACGGTTTTTTTTCTATTTCCTGCCGCAATTTTTACTGTGTTTTTTAGTGTTTCTTCAGGAATACCCAGTAAATTTGAAAGTTTTTGCCAATGTTTATCCTGATCAAAGTCATGAATTAAATCTATTATCATAAACCCGGCTTTTATAGCAATATTTTGCTTTATATGGCTTTTGTTTAGGTCCTCTGATAACGCCAAAGATTCAATGTAATAATCAAATAAGGGTACAGCACTGTTAATTGACATTTGCCAACTGTTAGGATCCGTCCTAATTACTTCATCAGGATCCTTACCGCCAGTAAGAGTGGCCACCAGAATATTCAGATTACTGGATCCATCGTTGGATTTTTCGATCGCAGAATCTAAATTATTTATCGTTGCTTTTTTCCCCGCCGAATCTGCATCCAAACACAAAATAATTTTATGGTTCGCATCGTTACGGAATATTCTCGCTAAATAATTAAGTTGGTTAGTGGTTATTGATGTCCCCATACAGGCCACAACGTTATTAAATCCATTTTCATGTGCAGTAATGACATCCATATAACCTTCAACGACGATAATTGCCGATTTTTCTTTTATGTGATCAATAGCCCAATTGATCCCATAAAAACCTGATTTACTAAATATTTCGGTGTCTTGCGTGTTTACATATTTTGGTCCGATATCATTAAAAGTTCGTCCAGCGAATCCTATAATTTTGTCTTCTTCATTACGTATTTCTATGGATATCCTGTTTCTGAAAAAGTCACGCCAATCACCATTTTTATTCTTAACAATTAAGCCGGCATCACGGCTTGCAGCTGGATCGGCTTTCTTATTTTTTAAGTACCCAGACAAACTGTCCATGCCATTAGGCGTGAGACCTATACCTCGTCTTAATGCCATTTCAGTATCGATACCTCTGTCTTCCAAGTATTTTGTAGCTTCAAGTCCAGATGACGATACTAATTGTTGTCTGAAGTATACTGCAGCCATCTCATTCACAGTGAAAAGGCTTTCGTTATTGTTTTCATCAATGCTTGTTTTTTTTGTGAAGATATCCACACGAGCTCGTTTTGCCAATTGAGCTATCGCTTCCGGAAATGTAATGCCCTCTTTTTTTATAAGGAAGTCAAAGTGATCACCACCAATGGAACACGAGCCAAAACAATGCCAACGGCCTTGTTCGGGATAGACTATAAACGATGGTGTGTTTTCTTCGTGGAACGGACACTTCCCTTTTGGTTGAGCAGGATTGCCTTCCAAATCAACGTACTCTTCAATCAGTTCACGTATATTTAGCCTGTCTTTTATTTCTTTTGTATTCTGCTCAAACGACATTAATGGGTCAATTCAGTTGAAATTATCGATCTAGTTAATTGTTTTGAAACGATCAAAATGGTTAGCCTGTACATCCAAATCTGATAGTAACCTAGTTCACGGTCATACGCAAATAAAATATCAAAATTAATAATTTATTGCCACGTTTTTATATGCCCCTTGAAAAACACCATCACTAATTCCGGGCTTTAATTCCTCGGCTACAATTAATGCGTAATTGTCCGTCATTCCACAGACCATGTCAGCCGATGCACGTTCAGACTCTTTAGACAGATCTCTTATCCAAAAAGGGACATCTTCTGGATTGGAAACATAGTGATTAAATAAAAGTTCAACTATACCAGCTGCCTGTTGGCCTTCTTTCGATGAACTTATTGGATGATAAAACCTTTCAAACATAAAATTACGGAGATCGGTAATGACAGCCTTAAGTTCGTTCGACATTCGTATCCATGGTTTTGACCCGTTTTTTTTCGTTGTACCTATACAATCCCAAGAAGATTCGATTACATCTTGAACCATTTTGGATATTCGTTGAGAGTGTCTTTCTCCTAACATATCACGAGCATCATTTGGTAAATCTGATACAAGGAAAAACTCTGATCTAAGTGCATCTAATATATCATGTGCTAAATATGCAAGGGCGTCCGAAATCCTGACAATTTGCGCTTCCAAACTTAGTCCTTCAACTGCTTTTAACGAAATAAACTCTCCTTCTGGCTTAGAATGATTGCGAATACCATCAATTACTTGATGTGTTAAATTCAATCCCTTACCTTGTTTTTCTAATGTATTGACTATCCTAACTGAATGTCTACTGTGATGAAATCCACCAGGCAATAGGGAATTCAAAACGCTTTCCCCTATGTGCCCAAACGGTGTATGCCCTAAATCATGACCTAATCCTATTGCCTCGACGAGGTCTTCGTTAAGGTTCAGGGATCTAGCTATCGTCCTTGCAACTTGGGACACTTCAATAACATGGGTAAGACGAGTAGTGAAGTGGTCGCCTTGTGGCGCAACAAAAACCTGACTCTTATGCTTCAGTCTCCTGAAAGCATTACTGTGAATTATCCTATCTCTATCTCTTTGAAATTCCATTCTAATTGAAGACTTTTCTTCAGGAATTTCTCTCGTAGAATTAACCGACTGTAATGCATAGGGAGATAGCAGTTCTTCTCTCTTTTCTAAATTTTCTCGAACTTCATTTTTTTTCATTATTAGACGCCAACTTCTATCGATCTCCAATGTCCGTCATTTTAATATTCCTGATATTTGGTTTATATATCATGATTAAAATAGTAATCAGACATAGTATAACCGCACCAATGGTAACGGCAAATCTCTCGTCAAAAATCTCCGCTACAAATCCTCCCATCATACCTCCGAGAGGAATTAAACTGAAAGTAATAGTATAAATCCCCATCACTCTTCCACGCATTTGGTTCAATACCCTTAATTGAACTATAGTCATAGATGTAACAAAGTACAATGTGTTAAAAAATGGACCGATAAACAACAAAATCAATGCAATAAAAAACTGGTCGGTAAACGCGAATAAAATTAGAGATAAACAAAACAGTATTGATCCGGACAACATAATATAACCAACATAATTGCTTTTCTTGATTTTCTGTACCACTAGTGTTCCAATTAACGAACCTATCCCCATTACTGAAAACATCAATCCCAACCCGCCAGCATCCTGTCCCATCCTTTTTGCAAAGAGGGGCATTAATTGTAAGCTTTGAAATCCAAAAAAATGTGTAGCATAAGTCATAATAATTATTATTAACATTTCGTTATTTTTTTTAATATATTTAAACCCTTCACCAATTTGACCTATCAATCCAAAACTTGACTTGGATTCTTCCATTTCAACCTTGATGGTGATTAAAAGTAAAATCATTAATATCCAGCCAATTGCGGCCGCGAAAAAAGCCCCTTCAGTACCCATAGAAACAATTATCCAACCTCCTATTGCAGGAGCAAGAATCCTACCCAATTGCCACATTGCAGAACTTAATGCGACAGCGCTCATCATATGTTTTCTAGAAATTAATAGTGGGAAAAACGAACTTCTTATAGGACCATCAAGACCGCCAAATATCCCTTGAATAGCG
This sequence comes from Chloroflexota bacterium, assembly GCA_002730795.1. Classification (GTDB taxonomy): domain Bacteria; phylum Chloroflexota; class Dehalococcoidia; order Lucifugimonadales; family Lucifugimonadaceae. The sequence continues at coordinate 75,596 of PCAX01000002.1, read as the reverse complement.
GCTATCAATAACACATGCCACAGCTTAATATGACCACTCGAATCTAATAAGGCTAGTACAACTAAACTGATCGCCATAAAAGACGATATGATAAACATAAGCGTACGTTTATTGAATTTATCAGCAAGAACTCCACCGAATATAGCCACGATAATTGTGGGTATCGAAGCGGATGCACCTAAATAACCCAGCCATAATGGTGTACCACCCATTTCATCAATAAGTAGCCATCCCTGAACGATTGTGGAAATTTGAATGGCACCTACCGAAGCGAATGATCCGAACCAATAACGCCTATACGCAGGAACACCAAAAGCCCCTAAATTACCTTTAATTTTCGATGAAAATCTGGTTGCTACGTTTTGCAATTAATAAATCTATTCGACTGTGAGCGAGTGTTTTCGAACAGTGATTAAGATATTAGGCATTTTTCCAAAAATTTAATGTGGTCATGTTTACTTTATTGTTATCGTTAATCAATTCTAATACATTTGTATAAAATGTATTTGCCTCTTCATCAGAAACAAGCAATCTCAATGACTCTATAACTCTAGTTATTCTTAAGTGATTGTGGTCATGACTTCTGTTCCAATACATATTTCTCTGCAGGAAAGAAAAAAACCATTTCGATGATTTTAAAATGCTTTCCTTAACTTGGGTGCTGTTTTTTAGTTTATTAACTAATTCGTCTGTATCCAAAAAGTATCCGTGAAAAACTGATTGACTGGGTTTATTTAATGGGAAAATAATTTGAACAAAGTTATGTGTATTTTCTATTTCTTGATCAGAAAAGGACCAAATATCTTTTAAGGTTTTGCCCTTAAAATCTTTTCCCCTGTGGGTTAAAAAATCTTCATAAATCACTGTTCGAAACTACTCGACAGTGACCGTTTTTGCGAGATTCCTAGGTCTATCAGGATCTAATCCTAATTGACAGGCCGTATGATATGCCAGTAATTGCAACGGGATCATAAAAATAATAGGGGAAAGTTCGTTATTAATTCTTGGTACAACGATTATATCGTCAGCTAGCTCTTTAATTTCTTCAGCTTCAGAATCAGTAATAATCAAAGTTCGACTTCCTCTGGCTTTCACTTCATTAATTGTGCCTAAGTTCTTTTCATAAAGGTGATCATCGGGGACTATCATTACAGTAGGCATATCTGGTCCTAATAATGCATTAACTCCATGTTTCATTTCACCGGCGGCATACCCTTCAGCATGTATATAAGCTACTTCTTTCATTTTTAAAGCACCCTCTAGTGCAGTAGCTATGTTTATACCTCTACCAAGATACAAAAGATTCGATGAATGTGAAATATTTTCAGCTAACCTTTTTATGTGCCCTTCGGAATCCAAAATTTTTGAAATCACTGAAGGTAGTAGTGATATATCGTTTAACGCGTTATGAAGAAATTCGGAAGATGATTTATTGTGGGTAGATGCAAAATAAAGTGCTAATTGAAATAAAGTACTCATGGTTGAGGTTAATGTTTTGGTCGCGGCAACTCCTACTTCCTTTCCTGCTCTAATAGATATAGTGCAATCTGAAATTCGAGAAGCCTGAGTTCCTAACGTTTCAATCACCGATATAACTGAGCATGACTTTTTCTTAAAATGCCCTATAGCAGACAAGGTGTCAGCAGTTTCACCGGACTGAGTTATAGCAATCAATAAAGTTTTTTCGTCAAAAACAGGATCTCTGTATCTTAATTCTGATGAGTTTTCGGCTGAAGACTGAACTCCTAACATTTTTTCAAATATTTGTGCCCCGTAAATTGCAGAGTTTAAAGAGGTTCCCATACCAGTTAACACAATCCTATTAAAATTCTTAATGTTAATAGTGCTTTCTGTTAGCTCTTCGAAATCAACCACTCGTGAATGAAAATTTACTCGTCCAGAAAAAGAAGATTGAATGGCATGAGGTTGTTCATATATCTCTTTAATCATGTGATGTTTAAAATTACCTTTGTCGATATCATAGTCATCAATTTCAATCTTCTGTAAATCCCTGTTTATTTTTTTACCACTAAAATCATATATAGAGTAAGAACTACTACTCAATCTAACCAATTCGCCATTTTCTACGTAAGTAATTTTATTTGTGTTAGGTAGTAACGCAGATACATCTGAAGATACATAACCCGAATTATTTTCCAATCCAATAACAATACCTCCCGCATTGCCCAAACGTATTCCTATTATCTCTTTCGGGTTGTTTACTGAAACAGCTATGACCGAAGAATTTCCTCTTATACAATTCTTAAGGTTCATAACGCTCTCAAATAAATTTTTACCTTGTTTTATTTCGTGGGCTATCAAACAGGCAATTAACTCACTATCTGTTTCGGAGACAAAATTGAATCCCTTTGATTTTAGGTCACTTCTGATTTCCAAATAATTCTCGACTATACCGTTATGAACGATGGCCACATTATTTTCTGGATCCGTATGCGGATGGGCATTAACTTCAGAGATTGCACCGTGTGTCGCCCAGCGCGTGTGTCCTATACCCAAACTTCCAGGGTTTTCTGAGTTGGTTAAAACTTTCGAAAGCAATTTTATGCTGGATTTATGTTTACCTCTTTTTACTACATTAATTGACCGGTTTGGACGCATTATGGCAACACCTGCAGAATCATATCCCCTGTATTCAAGGCGTCTAAGTCCGTCGATTAAAAAATCAACAGCTTGTTGATCGCCTACATATCCATAAATTCCACACATGTTTTAAAAATTACTTTATATCAGTTATATAATCGAACGGAAAATTTTCAGCATTTTTATATTGTCCTCGATAACTGTCCGGTAATTGGAGTGCTATTTTTAACATTATTTCCTTTGTAGCTGATTTATAGGCTTCCCTGGCGATGCACCTATCTTTATTTATCTTAAATGAATGGCCTATCTTTATCCGTAGTTTGGACACAGGGGCCAAAACTTTTAAAACGTTCTGTAATGATTCGGAACCAGCAATTCCTATTGGAACTATCGTCGCTCCTGTATCAGCAGCGAGCTTAGCTACTCCTAATTTTCCATCTAACAACCCACCTGTCTTGCTTCTTGTGCCTTCCGGAAACATTATGATTGTACGACCAAGATTAAGTTGTTTTTCCGCCCAATTAAGTGCCCGGATATCTGCTCTTCCACGAACCACTGGATAGGCCCCATATGACCTCAACAAAAAGTCAAATAATTTATTTTGGAAAATTTCTTTTTTTGCTAAAAACATTGGTTTCCTAGTGATAACCGCAGCTACAATCGCCGGATCTACATTCGACAAGTGATTAGAAACAATCAAAACCGGTCCGACGGTAGGTATATTTTCTTTTCCTTCAACACTAAAATCTGAAAAAATATCTAACGTACGTTTAAACGCAAAGTTACAAATGGGAAAGAGCCATTGGTTCATGTAATTGTTCCCTTGATAACATTTAAAATCGTTCCGACCGCTGTCTCGAACACCATTTCAGTAGTATCTACAGTAACAGCGTCTTTTGCTGGTTTTAAAGGAGAGTCTTTTCTAGATTTATCCACTCTATCTCGCTCTTCCATTTCAAATAAAATTTCATCGTATAAAATCTTCGTTTTAGAACCTGTAAATTCTTTGTATCGTCTTTCGGCTCTGATTTCCAAAGAAGCTGTCAAATAAAATTTGTATTTGGCTCCCGGTAAAACAACTGTACCTATATCTCGACCCACCATCACTATGTCATTACGATCAGCAATAACCCGTTGTTGACTGACCAAAACTTTACGGATATTTGGCAATTTAGCAATTAACGAAACGCGTTGGTCAACATGTCTTTCACGTAGTTGATCTGTTATATTTTCTCCGTCTACTAGTATTTCTTTTGTATTTGTGTTAAACGCGATGTCGGTCCGATGGCACAATTCGACGATTTTATCTTCCTCGTAAACCTCTAGGCTGGAAATTAATGATTTAAGTGCAATAGCTCTATACATCAATCCTGTATCTAAGAATTTATACCCCATCAACGAGGCTACTTTTTGTCCAATGGAAGTTTTACCAGAAGCAGCAGGACCGTCAATTGTTATATTTTTCTTTGTTTTTTTCACTCAATATTTCAAGGTTTTTATCTAGTATAGTAGACCCATGTTTAGAAAAACCCAATTTTGTTAATCATAATATCCGCCTGATCTCTATGAACACATCAGAAAAAATTGGTGATGCGGTAATTGGCAAAAAAATGAACGATATTAATTTTTGTCTATAAAGGGTAATTCAACCATAAGAACTTCCAAGGCCAAGCGAGGTATGGCATTATTTTTGAGATTGCCACGGATCTCAAACAATAAATTTATAGCCTTTACGATTTGGCGCTGACTCAATTTTTCTGTTATTTCTAAATAATTGCTTTCTTTTTGCCTAAAAAATAAATGTTGCTTTAAACCATTTTTTGATATCGCAATTTCTCTAAACCAGTCAATCCAACCATCAAGTTCAGCATAAACTTCGTCTCTGTTAGTTCTGAACTGATTAGATAACTTCCTAGCGTACACGAAACGTTCTTCGAGGCTTCCCGACATTATGTCTGATATACGGTTTACCAATTGACTTAATGAATCTACCATAGTTGCATCTTTCACTGCAGAAACAGCCCAACCAGGACGACCACGCGATAGGCTCGATAAATTATCAGACTCTGAATGATCAAGTCCGTAAATATTTGACAATTTTTCTGAAATTTCACTTTTTTTTACGGATCTTAAAGATAGGACTTGGCACCGTGAAATTATAGTCTCAGGTAGATGTGCAGTTGACGATGTAGTGAGAATAAAAAACACCCGATCGTACGGTTCTTCTAATATCTTTAAAAGAGCATTAGACGCTTCTAATGTCATGTTTTGTGCCCCTTCAATAATAAAAACCTTCGCTTCACCCTCGAAAGGTTTCAAAGAAGCTTCCTTTTTTATATCTTGAATGTGCTCAATAGAGATATTGACTCTAGATTTAGTTTCGGTTCCGTCCACTGAACAAGGGGTTTCATTATTAATAATTTTCACATCTGAATGAAATCCTTTACGTATCCGTATAGCTTGCCGGTCATTTTTTAAATCAACAACTACATTCCCAGATTTAGTAGTTTTATGCTCGGCATTAATTAAGCATGCTAAATCGATGGCGACAGTAGTTTTACCAACCCGATCTGGACCTGTAAACAAATACGCATGCGACAATCGATCTTGTTCTACAGATTTTTTTATATATCTTAATATCTCGGAATGTCCAAATGTTTTCCAATTTAAAATTTCTAATGCCAAAATAATCTAGTCAACATCCAAATTAGTAGCAAGTAAATCTTCATATGTTTCTCTCCGTCTTATCAGCCTCGGAATATTATCCTTGACCATAACAATAGCCGGACGCACTTGCATATTGTAATTACTTGCCATTGGAACACAATAGGCGCCCGAAGCGGGTATAGCAATGAGATCCCCAGTATTAAGCGTCGGAACAAGAACATCTTTTGCCAATATATCTCCGGATTCACAGAACTTCCCAGCAATTGTGACTTTCGTATCTTTTTTACGGTGGGGTCCGTCAACAGATACTACTGAATACTCAGCCCCATAGAGGGCAGGCCTGATATTATCACCCATACCTCCATCCACTGAGACATAGGTTCGTACATTTGGAATAGTTTTGATGCCTCCAACGGTATACAAAGCGACACCCGCCTTGCCAACTATGGCTCTGCCTGGTTCAACAACTAACTCTGGTTCATTAAAACCATATAACTGACAACAATCTCGTACGGAAGTCGAAATAGCATTAGCATATTTGGATATAGGTGGAGAAGGATTATTGGTGATGTAATCAATGGCAAATCCTCCTCCTGGGCTGAATCTGTCCAGGTTAAATCCATGTTTATCACGCATAGACGCAGAAAATTTCATTACATAATCGATTGCTTGTGTATATGGTTCCACTTCAAAAATAGGAGACCCTAAATGAAAATGTAACCCTTCGAGGTGAAGATTATCATCTGCCATAACATCGATTATTGCTTTTTCTGCGTCTCCTGTTTCTATAGAAAATCCGAATTTAGAATCGAGTATTCCTGTAGTAGTTAATAGATGTGTGTGCGGATCTATACTTGGAGAAACGCGCAACATTACTGTTTGTTTTTTAGATTTTTCATTAGCTATCTTACTTAGGACTTTAATTTCATGAAATGAATCAAGTGTCACGGTTCCAATATCGTAAGTAAGCCCTTCGTTAAGTTCCGCAGTTGTTTTATTATTACCGTGAAAATTGATTCGGTTTGCTGGGAATTTCGAAGCAATAGCAACTGCAAGTTCTCCACCAGTAACTACATCAATATCCAATCCTTCTTGCTCCATGATTCGAATAATCGATAGATTAGAAAACGCTTTGGTAGAATATTCGATTCTTGTATTTTTATAGGCTAATTTAAACTCATTAAGGAAATTTCTGCACATTGTCCGAATAGTTTCTTCATCGTAAATATACAATGGGGTACCAAAGGTTTCCGCTAGTTCCCGCAAATCGCAACCACCAATTGATAATCTATCTGATTTGTTAACCGAAGTAGAAAAAGGGAAAATGCCAATTTCTGCAAAATTATTTAATTTATTGGCTCCCAAAATATAAAAAATCTCCTCTTGTAACATTTAGCCGCGCATTGGCTATAATTTGCATTCCTATCGTCCAAGTTAAATATTAGAGATTGAACTATACTAATAAAATAAACAAATATAGATTTTATTATGAATAAAAAAAAATTGCGCCTAACAGAATTAAGTTCTTCGGCTGGTTGAGCTGGAAAGCTCAACCAGAGAAAGCTTGAAAGTATTTTAAGCAAGTTACCAGTCCCTCATTCGAATAGAGAGAACATTTTAATCGGCTATGAAACCGGGGATGATGCTGCTATTTATAAACTGAATAATGATTTGGCATTGGTACTTACATTAGATTTTTTTCCTCCAATTGTTGACGATCCTTTTACATACGGCGAAATAGCTGCTGCTAACGCCCTTTCCGATGTTTTTGCAGTAGGAGGGACTCCAATTGCCGCTCTTAACATATTCGGCTTCCCTTCACAATTACCACTCGAAACGGCGTCTTCAATTTTGGAAGGTGGCGCATCAAAAGCCGGTGAGGCAAACACACCAATCATTGGAGGCCACACATTAGAGGATGAAGAGCCAAAATACGGTTTAGCTGTGACCGGTGTTATAAAACCAGAAAAACAAATAACTAATTCAAATGCGTCGACTGGTGATCTTTTAGTTCTCACTAAGGCCATAGGAACGGGTGTAATAACAACAGCACTAAAAAATGCACCGAATATGGTAGATAAAAACGATTTGGATGCGGCTATATTTTCAATGACAACTCTTAACAATTCTGCCTCAAAATGTATGATTTCCTCAGCCATACAAACAGCAACTGATGTAACCGGATTCGGACTATTGGGACACCTTCACAAAATGATGAAAACAAGTGGTCAATCTGCAATTATTTGGAATGATAAAATACCAATCTTAAACGGTACACGAGACTTAATTAAAAAAAATATTCATCCTGGCGGAACATCACATAATCTAGAATCCGTACAAAATTTTGTAGACTTTTCGTCAGATGTAACAACTTTTGATAAGAAATTATTAGCAGATCCACAAACCTCCGGAGGTATTTTAATGTCGGTCCCCGAAAACAAACTTACTAGTCTGTTAAAACTTCTGGAATCCGAAGGAGCACTGGTCAACCAGGTCATAGGTGAAGTGATCAAGAAAGCCGATTCTTCAATTTTGGTTAAAACTAGGAGTTGAAGTTTGGATCACTCTTAATCCAAACCTTTTTCAGTTCGTCCGTTGATAATTCTGATAAAGGTTTGTCATCAGCGAGTTTTTCTGCAGTAACAATCCTGTCTCTTAGCTGAGTAACAGTAGCCCTTAAAGCGGATTCAGGATCAATCCCTAACTGAATAATTTCGCTGACATCGTCCAAAAGCTTCAAACCTACCTGTTCTTCTTGAGTAATCCCGTCCATCGACCGAACGGCAGGATCATCGGGTATACCACACCGATTAGCACGCTTTTTGATCTCAGCAGCAAACGCCAATGCAGGCATAGACACGGGTAAACTGGCTACTATAGATCTATCTTGACCAGATGCACTTCGCTTAAATGATTCCCAATTATCTTCGACGTCTTCCGCTTTTTTTACGTTGAATGTATCTCGATTTTTTGAAAAAACATGTGGATGCCTTTTTATCATTTTACTAGTAATTTTCTCGCAAACAGTTTGTACGTCAAATTCTCTTGAAGCCTTTGCTATTTCAGAATGGAAAATCACTTGTAAGAGTATATCTCCCAATTCTTCCAATATAGCTTGTGAATCATTTTTTTCTATCGCTTCAAGTAATTCATACACTTCTTCCAAAATATTAGGCTTCAAGGATTTATGAGTTTGTTTGGCATCCCAAGGACAACCACCTGGGGACCTAAGTTTTTCTATAATGGAAACAAGTGATACAAAACTTTCTCCAATTTTTTTGTGAGGTGAGGTTAATTCATTCATAAAGTAAAAACTACCTATTTATTTTTGAAATAATTTTCTAATAGAAGTATGTTATTTATATGATAAAACTCAAGATTTTTTTTGTCTCGTTAGCGTGTGTCATTATACCGATCTCATTAGTAACATCGAATATTACATACCTAACAAATTCGGATTGGCTTTATAGCTATAACTGGTGGCGAAATGATATTGCTATAAATACAGGTTTGTCCATTGATCAATTAAACAATGGGTCAGAACAAATTAAAAACTATTTTATAAACGATCAAGAAAAACTTGACCTAATAATAAAAGATGATAAATCACAGCGGTCACTCTACAATGAACGGGAAATTTCTCACATGATTGACGTAAAGTACATTATGAAAACCGTATATATTAATGCCATTGTTTTTACATTTCTGCTGATATTGACGTTTATTAGTATTGTTTTTATCTTTCGTAGGGAATCATTCGATATTTTGACAACGTCTATCAAAATATCCTCATTTATATTTGGGTTATTTGTAATTATTTTGATCGTAGCATCTTTAACCGATTTCACGTGGCTCTTTACTCAATTCCATCTTATATCGTTTAGTAATGATCTCTGGATACTAGATCCTAGAACAGACTATTTAATAATGATGTTCCCGGAAAGATTTTTTTTGGAAACAACTTTGATGATTGGGTTTTTAACTTTAATAGAATATGCAGGATTGTACACTGGATCCCGTTTGTGTAAAATCCGTTTTAGTCATTGAGTTAAGCCAACTTCTCCCACTGTTCCAAAACTTTCGGTAATTCATTTACTGAGTTTATTGAGTAATTAGGATCTACAATGCCATAACGGTTATCATGCCCTTTGATCCAAGCTGTAAACATTCCTGCATTCGATGCCCCGCGTATATCCGTATGTAGATTGTCTCCAACATGTATAGCCTGTTGTGGCGCAACCTGCATTTTTTTTAATGTATTCAAAAATATTTCGATTTTAGGTTTAGCCAAACAGACCTCATTTGAAAAAGTAAGTGTGGTAAAAAGTTCAAAAATATTTTCGCGCATCAACCAAGTCTTGTAGGCTGACGGAGAAGTAAGTCCCGTATTGGAAATCAACCCTAAAACCAATCCGGAAGCTTCAAGTTTTTTAAGGGTTTCTAAACAACCATGGAAAACCTTGGGAGGTTGCTCCAGAAAAGCAGAATCAACCAATTTACATATCTTATCTACCGCCTCAAATCCGATCCGATCAGGCAAACCCGGAGACATAAGATTTAAAGCTCCATAAATTCTTTGATCAAAGGGGAAGTCTTCGCCGTTATTATGTTGATTATTTATTAAATCAGAAATTTCATTGTATGAATTTATAATATTTTCTATAGAAATATGTTCGTGATACTTAAGAAGTTGGTTGTAGGTTAATTCAGATTTAATACGATTTCTCTCCGTTGATTTTTGGGTGCTATCTAGTTCCCCAATTAGGGTTAACCACAAATCAAAAGTTATTCCTAAACGCATGTGTCAATCCAATAATAAACTGATAACTTCTGCATCATGAGGTAATCTTTCTCTACCTTTTAGTTCCGTCAATTCTATTACAAATAAATATGTATTAACCTTACCGCCTAATTTTGAAACAAGCTTGCTGGCAGCCAAAGCGGAACCTCCAGTCGCTAATAGATCATCCACTACTGCGATTTTCTGTCCTTTCTTTATCGAATCACCACGAACTTCTAATTTTGTCTTCCCGTATTCTAGAGAATAATCAATGCTTACTATTTCAGGGGGCAATTTACCTTCTTTCCTAAGAGGGATAAATGGAAGATTCAATTTATAAGCGACTGGTGCTCCGAAAATAAACCCTCGGGCGTCAATTGCACACAATGCATCTAAGTTTTTTTTGTACAAATTTTCACAAAAGTTGTCTACAATAAACGTAAAGGTCTCAGGCGATGCCAATAATGGAGTAATATCCCTAAAAAGAATTCCTGGCGAAGGGTAATCAGGAACAATTCTGATAAATGGTTTAAGGTTCACGTTCTAACCTCTTTTTTTGTAAAGTCTAATTAGTGATATTGTATAACTTGAAGAACACATTCCGTAAAATTTTCCTTCTTAAAAACTTAAACATTTTGATTAACACAAAAATCTACCAGACAAATAAAATTCACATGGAGCAGAGAAATTTATATTTCTAAAATTTCTATAAAAGGTTTTAGAAACCACCTCAATACAGAACTTGATTTATCACAGGGATTATCGATCTTCGTTGGCAAAAATGGACAGGGTAAAAGTAATTTGCTGGAGGCAATTTATATGCTTGCCATTGCAAAATCCTCCCGAACTTCAACAGAAATTGATTTGATAAATTGGCAAAAAGTTACCGAAGGGGGACACGTCCAGGTACTTGGAATCGGAAAAGAGAATGAGAAAACTATACAAGCTCAAATAGACTTCGACGTAGAATCAAAAAAGGATTCAAATAAACCAATGCCTGCATTAAGAAAGTCGCTCCGTGTAAATGGTTTGTCACGCATATCTTCAGATTTTGTTGGCAACATTAATATAGTATGTTTTGAGGTTAACGATATAGACATATTAACGGGTCCACCATCTAACAGGAGGAGATATATCGACATTCTCATTTCTCAAAGTGACAGTGGATACATAAAAACCCTCCAAAGATACAGAAACGTAATAAAACATCGAAATGTTTTGCTTAAATCCATCCGTGAAAATAAGTCTTCTGAATCTGAATTAGCCTTTTGGGATGATAGGTTAGTGTATGAGGGAAGCGCCATCATAAACGCTAGGAAAACAGCCATTTTTAAATTGTCCGAACATTTGATCCCCATACATTCTGATTTGTCTCAAAAACACCAGGTCGAAATTTCATATAAGCCACAAGTTTTCAAACAAAACGACCAATTGACTACAATATCTGACGTAAACCTCGATGAGATAAAAAAAATACTTTCAGTAAATTTAACAAAATTTAGAGTAAGAGAAATTTCTTACGGAATTTCTCTTACTGGTCCCCACAGAGATGATCTGGAAATCAAACTTAACAGTCAAATGGCAAACAAATATGCTTCACGGGGTCAATCTAGAATTATCACACTCGCGCTGAAACTTTCCGAAGCATCTCTTTTAAAAGAATTAAATAATCGTACTCCGATATTGGCTTTGGATGATATCCTCTCCGAATTAGATAAAAATACCCAAGGTTCTGTACTCAAAGCTATCGAAAATTACGAGCAAGTATTTATAACTGCTACGGATTTGGGTACCTTCGAACCCGAACATCTTTCAACAGCCGCTCTTTATACAGTAGTTGACGGTACAGTTTCCAAAAAATAAATGATGCTTACAATAAAAACCTAAACGTTGAAGTTTTTTTATATTGATACAGATTTAGTAGTTTCCTCACACCCAATACCATTACCCTTATTCGTAAAGGAATTATCCACTAACTTTTAGATCAGGGTATTAGATGTCAATCTATTTGGAAAAAGAAATAGCGGAGTATAAAACAATAAATCAGAAATCTTCTGATCTCCATAATTCTGCTAAGCAATTTATGCCTGGAGGCGACAGTAGGAATTCTATTTATTGGGATCCGTTTCCAATTTATTTATCAGACGGCCAAGGCTCCATAATAACCGACGTAGACGGCAACAAACGTGTAGATTTCATCAACAATATGACCACGTTGATTTTAGGGCATAGGCCAAAAGCAGTTGAAGAATCATTAATGAATCAAATAAAAAAAGGATTTTCGTTTCCAACCCCGTCTCCCCCGGTTGTAAGATGGGCGGAACTTATGTGTGAGCGTGTACCATCTATCGAAAAAATTAGATTTGTAAATTCTGGGACTGAGGCAACATTAAACGCTATAAGAGCCGCACGAGCATACACTGGCAAACAAAAACTGGCTAAATTTGAAGGTGCATATCATGGAAATCATGATGCAATCCAAATTAGCGTTACACCTCCACTAGATTTAGCTGGTCCTGCATCCTCACCGAATTCAGTAAGAGCATTTAAAGGAATTTCAAACAAGGCTGAAAATGACATTGTTATAATGCCATTCAACGACATTGAGGCTTCTTCGAAGATTATTGAAAAAAACGCTGGAGATTTAGCAGCCGTAATTGTAGAACCGGTTAACGGACAGTGCGGAATGATACCTGCCAAAAAAGCATTCCTTGAGGGTCTTAGATCACTAACAAAAAAACATAAAATAATATTGATCTTTGATGAAGTAATATCTTTTAGAGTCGCATACGGTGGAGCACAAGAATATTACAAAATTAAACCGGATTTGACAAGTTTTGGGAAGATAATTGGTGGTGGTATGCCAGTTGGTGCTTTCGGTGGTAGGGAAGATATAATGTCTCTGTGGAATCCTTCCGGGTCTGGTCCTACCGTTCAACATGCAGGAACATTTAACGGTAATCCAATGACGGCAGTAGCCGGTATAGCCACTTTGGAATCCTTAACAGAGGACATTTACGAAAATCTAAATAAAAAAGGTGAATACTTAAGAAAAACACTATCAATATTATTTAAGGAAATCGAAGCTCCCATGACCATTAGTGGTATTGCCTCTTTATTTGCGTTACAGTTCACTACTGAAGAAGTGTTTGATTACCGTACTTATGCAAAAAATAACAACACCTTAATGAAAACAATGTTTATAGGCCTATTAAATGAAGGATACCTGTTATCGAATCGGTGTGCAGGCAACATATCTGCAAGTCATTCTTATGAAGAAATTGATGGATTCATAGAAGCTATAAAAAATGTTTTGCACCGATCAGGTTACGGGTAAATTATCCCCTAATTCGAAGTAACACAAGTTTAACCAGCGCTTCAAAAATTATACCTGCCGAAAACTTAGATCTTCCAGCATTTCGTTTTTCAAAAACATAAGGGATTTCCACTATAGTGTGGCCGCGTCTGCTACATTTATAGGCCATCTCTACTTGAAAACCAAACCCATTTATCCTAAATTCTCTTAGATTTATTGTCTCCACCACAAACCTTTTATAAGCCTTAAAGCCCGATGTGGCATCCTTTATGTTTAATCCAAGTAGTTTTCTAATAAAATAATTCCCAAATTTACTGGTCAGGATCCTTGAAAATCCACATCTACTATCCATCATGCCCCCGTCAACATATCTCGATCCGGATACAACATCAGCGTGGACAAGACCTTTGACCAGATTTTTTACCCTTTCCGGCGGGTGAGATAAATCAGCGTCCATCTGGACAATATACTGGGCCCCGGATTGTAAAGCCGCAACAAAACCTTCTACATATGCCGACCCAATTCCCTTTTTTCTGTGCCTCTGAATTATTTTAAAATAATCCGTCGAGTCAGAGGCTATTTTCTGAAGCTTACTAAAGGTCCCGTCTGAAGACCCATCATCTATAACTACGAAACCAATGCCCTTGATCCCGGTCGCCCTCAGTCGATTTACGAGAGGTTCAATACTATCAACCTCATTATATGTTGGCACTACAATAACTGTATTTGGTACGTTCACTTAATGTCTGACTTATGTTTCCGAAATAAATACCGCACCCTAAGAGATATAACATCAAAAAACGCCTTAGTCCCGCTGGTAAATCTCACTTTGCTTCCACTACGGTGATGCCATTCTATGCCAACTTCTCCTACTGAAAAACCCAATTTATTAGCAATAAATATTGCTTCGACATCAAATGCGAAGCCTTTTAGTGATAGGAGAGGGAAAATTGCTTTAGAAGAATCAGCGCTAAACATTTTAAATCCACATTGAGTATCTTCAATTCCTCTAAACATAAAAAGTTTAACGAATATATTAAACAATCTTCCAAACATATGTCTTTGCCAAGGTTCGTTGTATCTTTTTGACGCTGGTAATTCTCTAGAACCCAAAGTTAAATCGTAATAAGGAATATGGTCTCGATCAGAAAAAAAACGCTCTATATTTGATATAGGCATAGATAAATCTGCGTCACACAAAAACCTCCACTCACCTTTCGCAAAAAGCATTCCTTTTTTTACTGCATCACCTTTACCTTGATTAGATGATGAAATACACATTTTGATATTATCATTTAGAAGTGCAATTTCGGATACTTTTTGCACCGTTTCATCTACAGAGCCATCATCAACTACAATTATTTCCCAAAACCAACTTTTTTTTTGTAAATAACTTACAATGGTCGACAAGCTGGTACTTATAGTAGAAGCCTCATTATATGCAGGAATAATTATGCTCAGGAAAACGTTTGGCAATTTCTTTACGTTACTGGCTATTACTAATCAGGTTTCTCTAGATTGAATGATTTGTGTAAACTCTGTACAGCTTGATCAACGGAATTTTTATCTATGATGGTAGTGATCCGGATTTCAGAAGTAGTTATCATGTCAATATTTATTCCTTCGTCTGCTAAAGTTTCAAACATTAGAGAAGCGTAACCCGGAGTATTCTGCATACCAGTACCAACTACGCTGATTTTGGCGAGTCCTCTGCCAGCTATAACATCATTAAATATAATATTATTTTGATTTTTCATTAATTGATAAGCTTGATCCAACACGGATTCGTCTACTGTAAAGGTAAAATCTGTGGTACCGTCTACGCTTGTATTTTGGACAATAACGTCGACACTAATTCCTGATTCCGACAAAGGTTTGAGTAATTCAGCAGCCACTCCAGGTCTATCCATTACACCTAATACTGAAATCTTACTTACATTTCTGTCAACAGCAATGCCCGTTACTGCCTTTCTCTCTTCCATAATTTTCGTATCTCCATGAATAAAAGTTCCATTGACTCGTGAAAAAGTTGAAGCAACGTATAAAGGCATATCATACAAAGCAGCGAGTTCAATAGATCTTGGGTTCATTTTTGCACCCAAAGAAGCCATTTCCAACATTTCTTCAAAATTAATCACATCCAATTTACGGGCCGCATCAGTGATTGCTGGATCGGTTGTATAAATACCTTGAACATCCGTGTATATTTCACATTGTTCGGCCTCCAAAGCCACGGCTACCGCTACCGCAGATGTATCAGATCCACCTCTTCCCAAAGTAGTCACTTCTCCTGTTTCGGAGCGCCCTTGAAACCCGGCTATAATCACTATTCTGCCAAACGCAAGTTCATTACGAATTCTATCTGGGTTTATATCGCGAATACGTGCCGCCCCATGTGATGAATCGGTGGTAATCCCCGCCTGGGTACCATTCAAACTAACAGCATCATACCCTTTTGATTTTAACGCTATCGCCATTAGTGTTGAACTAACTATCTCACCGGTGGAAAGGAGTATATCCATCTCTCTTGGATCTGGGATGTTTTTATCTGCTACCTCCCCAATTAGTGATACCAATTCATCGGTACTTTTACCCATCGCAGAAACGATGATTACCAACGAATTTCCTTCATCCTTTTTTTTAGCGATAAGGGATGAAACTTCCCGTATTTTCCGCGGACTGGATAAAGAACTACCTCCATATTTTTGGACGATTATTTTGTTAATCGAGACAGGTTTTTTCATGATTTTTTAATAACCGCCACTCCTTTATACGAAATTGGGACTGTAATGCATTCACCTTCAACCCGCGCCAGCCGGGCTGCTTCCGCCATTTCATATTCCACTGTTATCTCACGTCCATGCGTTAACCCCAATATAGTAGGTCCTGATCCAGAAAGAAACACTCCCAATGCACCCCCTTTTTTTGCTGCCCTAGTTATAGCCCTGTATCCCGGGATATTCGCAGATCGAAAAGGTTGGTGGATTTTATCTTCAATAGCTGTCTCTAATAAATTTAAATGATTATTGGAAAGAGAATTGACCAGCAATGCAACTCTTCCTAGGTTATATACGACGTCTGCTCTCGAAATGTGGTCCGGTAATGCAGCCCTAGACTGATGAGTATCAATATAAAATTTGGGAATAAACAAAACGGCATTTAAGTTTTTAGGCAGGTTAATGCAATCCGTAATCCAAGTATTACCGTCATGTACCCCTATTCTACATCCTCCATAAATTGCTGGAGCCACATTATCTGGATGACCTTCAATGTCAGCAGCTAAACGTAAAATAGTTTCGTTATCTAAGTTAGCACCACTCAATAGAGAACCGGCCAACAAACCTGATACTATTGCAGCAGAACTACTACCTAATCCGCGGGAATAAGGAATTTTATTAGTTGACTCATATGAAAATTTTGGTAATTCCTTCCCACTTTCTAAAAAGGCCGCTTCTACCCCAGTAACGATCAGATTTCTTGAATCCGAAGGAATATCACCATGTCCTTCGCCCTTGGTATCAATGTTAAAATCGCCCTCCGTCACCGTCAGTTCATTCCATAAATCTAACGCCATTCCAATACAATCAAAACCCGGTCCCAAATTAGCTGACGTTGCAGGGACTATAACAGTTACTGATTTCACTTAATAAAACCTTTGAATTATTTTACGTTCTTCAAACACTAATAAAAAATTATATTTATCAAAAGCAACGTTGACTACTTCCCAAAAGGAATTTCAGCTATGATTGAACTTCAAGAAACGAATCAAAATTTTTGATTCTACCCGTAATTTTAACACCCCGTTTTTTAATTACATCATTAGAACTTGAAAGCTATCATTTTTAAAAACATCTTCCGAAAGACTATAAGAAGTCCGATGTTAGTACCCTATGATTGTAAAATATCGTACGTATAACATGAATAGTTCGGGGAGTAGCGCAGCTCGGTAGCGCGCTTCGTTCGGGACGAAGAGGTCCCGGGTTCAAATCCCGGCTCCCCGACCACTGTANGNCCTNATNATCCAAATAGAAACANTAAAATAACCTTATTAGTGTAAGNTTTCTTCGCCAAAATGACTTGATAACCTTGAGGGTAAATNTTGAAATGGAATGAGGATGCTCACCAAANAATTCAGTTGTAAGCAGGTACCCACTTATTTTTATGGAGGCTAANATTAATGTATCGCTCAAAACCNCAGATAATCGCTTTNATTCTTATAACANTAATTTCCGCAGTCATGATGACGTCTTGTTCATCTGAAACAGAAANTTCGGAAAAAAATGAAGAGCAAGCTGTTAANCNGTTAAAGTTTGGATTGATACTTGTTGGACCAAAAAATGATCGTGGTTGGTCGCAAGCTCATTACGAAGGCGGGCAATACGTAGAAAATAAACTGAATGGCGAAATGATAGTTATCGACAAAGTTAATCCCGCAGATTCCCCAAATTTAACCGTAGAACAAGTAGCATCTNACATGATCGAACAAGGGGCCAAACTCATTTTCGCAACGTCTGACGATATGAAAGATGGTATTTTAGCTGCAGCGAAAGCAAATCCTGACANTCCNATGATTTGGTCATCCGGGGATAGTGCTTGGNCTGATGGAGAATCGTACCNAGATGATCTAAATAATCTCGGTAATATTATGGGNAAAATGGAATATGGNAAGATGATCGCTGGNTGNTCAGCAGCNTTAAAAAGTAAAAGTGGGAACATTTCATTCCTAGGACCATTGATTAACGACGAAACTCGTCGCCTTGCAAACGCTGCGTACCTTGGAGCTCAGCACTGTTGGACCAAAATAAGNAACGAATCACTCAACGACCTTTCATTTAAGNTAACTTGGATAGGNTTCTGGTTTCATATACCCGGTGTGACTTTAGANCCAACCCAGGTAGTCAATGAATTCTTTGATTCAGGCTCGGATGTAGTGATTTCAAGTATAGACACAACAGAAGCTTTGGTCGTTGCAGGTCAACGGGCAGCAAATGGNGAGAATGTGTGGGCCTTACCNTANGACTTTGA
The DNA here is from genome assembly GCA_002730795.1 of Chloroflexota bacterium. Lineage (GTDB taxonomy): Bacteria > Chloroflexota > Dehalococcoidia > Lucifugimonadales > Lucifugimonadaceae. Next base: position 57,207 of record PCAX01000002.1, on the reverse strand, counting down.
AGGGTCGTGTGAGCAAGCACCTGACGTCTGCTTAGGGGTACCTTANTTCAACTGGGGTCCGGCCTATTTAGAAATAGCAAAATCGGTTTCCGANGATTCTTTCAGCCCTACTTGGAGTTGGNTAGGACCATCATGGGAAAACATTAACGACCATGATNAATCTATGATNGGATTCGTAAAAGGCAAAGGACTGGAATCTAACGAAAAAGAATCTATTGACGAATTTATAGATGCCCTAGCAAGTGATAAGTTAAATCTTTTTAGTGGTCCANTGAATTTTCAGGACGGTTCTGTTTATTTGAAAGAAGGAGAAACAGCTACAGACCATCAGATTTGGTACACAAAACAACTGNTGGAAGGAATTGATGGCGCCAGTTCAGTAGANTAGTGNGGGTANGTTTTCACCTTCAGAAGTTNTACAAATATTTTAGCTATANAAACGGCACGTATTTTATTAGATTTTTATTCGTTTTATAAATGTCCATAGAATTTTCANGNATAACAAAANTTTATGGNGACGTAACTGCAAATGACGATATATCTTTCATTATCGAATCAGGTACTATCCACGCNNTCTTAGGAGAAAATGGTGCNGGTAAAACGACTCTNATAAAAATATTAACGGGACAANTAGNNGCCGACAGTGGGAAAATAATTATTGATGGCGACGAAATAAAAAATAACGCCTTTTTAACTAAGCGTAATCGAGTTGGTGTTCTGGGACAAGATCCACTGGATTTNAAAAATTTCACTGTTCGAGAAAGTTTTTTTGCCGGCTTAGGCAAAGATAAGTACTGGATTAATAANAAAAATACAGATGCTTCCATAATTAATCATGCAAGTAATTATGGGTTCGTTATAAATCCNGAAACAAAAATTTCAGATTTATCTATTGGAAAAAGGCAGGAATTGGAATTTTTGCGCCTGTTGTACAACGAAACANAAATTATTGTTTTGGATGAGCCGACTAGTGGGCTAACGGATGATCAAAAAATGTCTATAAATCTTGCTACGAAAGAAGCAGNAAAAAATGGTGCTACGGTAATTATNGTTTCCCATAAATTGATGGANGTAATAGAAAATTGTGACCGGGCAACGATTCTAAAATCAGGAAAGTTTGCCGGAACTTTTGATATGCCTTGTGATCCAAATTTATTAACAAAAGCAATGTTTCAAAATTTAAGCNGANGTCCTCAAGTTAAATCCAAGCNCCATTTGAATAATGAGAATNTCAGAATTGANATTCCAGATTATTTCTTTACAAAGAACNCACATAAGAANNACAACGAACCCATCAACCTTCAAAAAGGNTCGATTGTTGCAATAGCCGGTCTTCAAGGATCAGGAACAGAAGAATTTATTAGGAGTTGTTTTGAAGAATCGAACAACTATCCTAAGNTTAAATTANTTCAAAAAAAAACTAGGGAAATTCAGAAGTTCCAAAAAGCATATGTTCCNTCNGATCGGATTGAAAAAGGTCTTTTCAAAGACGTAACTATNTTAGAACANTTTGCCATTCTTTACTNTAAGAACAAACCTTTTNTCAATTGGAAATCCCTTTCAAAAAAAGCCNAAAAACACCTCACAAAATTAAGAGTTAAGGGTAATNTGAACAATTACCCAACTGATCTTTCGGGAGGAAATCAACAAAGGTTAATGTTATCCATGCTACCAAATCAAAGTTCACTTTTATTACTCGAAGANCCAACCCGCGGATTGGATATACAATCAGCATTAGANCTATGGAACATAATCATGGAACGAGTTCAGACGGATNTTTTAGTAGTGTTTAATTCAAGCGATACCGATGAGATAGAAAAATATGCAGATTACATAGTTTGCTTTTATGATGGAAAAATCCGTTGCCATCANCCACAGTCTTCAAATGATGGAAAAAACTTCATAAACCATATTTCAGGTCTAATAGAATCTAAGTGATCGAAAGAAAAAATNCCACAATAATTAGATTTTTATCTTATTTGATAACTCTAATTATTATCCTAACAATTGTGGTGGTATTTTTGTCCATGTTAAATGACAANCCATTCAATGTCATAATATCGATTGGNGAAGGTGCATTTGGATCATTTGCTAGGACCTATCGGACNTTACTGATTTTCGTCCCGNTTGCCCTTTCATGTGCCGCTTTATCTGTAACATTCCGATCAGGAATGTGGAATATAGGAATTGAGGGACAAATAATACTTGGGGCTATTGGAGCCTCCATGATAGCCAGGTCAATTATTGGGGAATCACAANTTTCNCCNCTTGTTTCACTATCAGCAGGNGTACTGTTTGGGGCTATTTGGGGATTNATCAGTGGCATACTACGGACAACTTCAAATGTTCATGAAATATTTGCTGGGTTAGGTTTGAATTTCGTTGGGGCCGGATTAGTGATTTACCTAATAATTGGTCCATGGAAAAGAATTGGAGTAGCATCGACAAGCGGTACAGATATTTTTCCACAAACAGCTTGGTTNCCTGACATAGGCAACGGATTGCCTTTACNGGCATTATTAATTGTTGGCGTACTTTACCTTTTTCTTTATGNAATNTTTCGTTGGAGTGTCTTCGGAACAATACTTAAAGCTATNGGNTCAAACCCTNATGCAGCTCCTAGATATTACATTAATGCCGATAAATATATAATTTATTCCTTCNGTTTGGCAGGTGCAATAGCAGGGTTAGCTGGAGGAATTCAGGCAATATCGTTTTATCACAAACTNGTTCCATCCATCTCCGGAGGNTTTGGATTCTTAGGAATTCTAATAGTACTAGCTTCATCACAAAAATTACATACAAGTCTAATTGTTTCTTTTTTGTTTTCAGGAATGATTAGCGCTGGTCCACTGTTACAAATAGAATATGATATACATTCCAGCGTACCTTGGCTCTTACAGGCCTTTGTTATAGCAGCGTGGGTCTTTATAAGTTACAGCTCNTTACACATAAAATCCGCCTATTTTATAAGAGGTTTAACAAATAAANTCACAACTAATTTACTTGGATTAATCAAATGATGTTGGAAAATTCAGTTGCAACAATAATTTCTCTTTCATGCCCACTTATTCTCATGGTTATTGGTGAAACAATTTCAGAAAGAGTAGGTGTAATCAATCTATCAATGGAAGGGTCNGTTATGCTTGCCGCAATGCTAGGGTTCGCTGTANCTGTAATNACAGGNAGTGTACTNCTAGGCTTNATATGCGCCTTGCTTTGCGGAAGTACAATNTCAGCAATCATAGCTTTATTTGATGTTAAATTTGGTATGAACCAAATAGTGGTAGGGTTTATTCTTTCTATGATTTGTATCAACTTAAGTAATTTTTTGGGTCAATCTTACGTTAACATTCCNGGTCCGAGGATTCCTTCTATTAATTTTGGAATANTGAATGAGATACCNTTTTTAGGAAAAATNATTTTTTCTCAAAANATATTAGTNATTTTCTCATTCCTTTCTNTTTTTATCTCTTGGTTNTTTCTTTTTAGAACCTCTGCTGGATTACTACTACGATCCATAGGAGAAAATCCTGAAGCTGCAAAAATNAGAGGGGTTAATGTAAATTTCTATAGGTTTTTATACGTTACTGTAGGCGGGGCATTCATAGGATTGGGAGGTGCTGCTTTTTCTTTACACGCTAAATATGGATGGTCCGATAGCCACACAGCNAATTTNGGATGGATCGCGTTAGCTATTGTTATTTTCGGAGGATGGAATCCTNTGAGAGCNTCTATTGGTGCTCTGGCATTTGGGGCATTACAGATTATTGNCATGAGGCTCCAAGATGTTTTTATCGAANTAGCGCAAGTGCTACCTCTAATTCCATTTCCTACAATGATCATCATGTTAATCCTGTTTAATAGAATAGGAAGTTCGANCGGTAATTGGATACCTAGTACAATAAAAAACTCAATAATCGGATTACAACCATCAGCATTAGGTAGATCTATTAAAAGGTAGTAAATTGCATAATCACGTTTGCTTCAAACATAATTCTNAAATAACTCCGNTAAGACATTATAAAGAAATAAAAAAAGCCATCTCGGTTTTAGCTAAAGAAATTAATAACGATTTTCTATCAGAAAAATATGTTAACTTAGTTCCTCTTCTCACGGGATCAATGATTTTCGCAGCTGATTTAATACGTGAACTTGAATGCCTTTCCAGCGGTAAATGGATTGTCAACCCTGTAATTACTACCGCCTANGGATCANGATACAACGAGAGNNTTCCAGAAATGACATCATCATCAGATTTTTCNGACAAAATAAAACACGATTGTAAATCAATTATCCTTGATGATCTTGCAGATACNGGGCAAACACTCGAACTTGTACAGAAGAATATAAGNTCCATAACAAAAAATGAGGTTCTAATAGCAGTTCTAGTTGATAAAAAGGTTTTTAGAACAGTCAATGTACCNATTAAATATCGGTGTTTCGATTATGACGGTAGNGATTGGTTGGTTGGTTTTGGAATGGATGCAGAAGGATTTTATAGAGGAGCGNNATGTATAGGTTCAATTCCGGTACCAAAACTTGTTACATGATTCCCNTTACTAAAATCTCATTTACTGGTCTATTTTATTACCNTCAGAATCCAATAGTGAAAAAATGCCCTTGTTAATCGGGTAGATAACTGAACANACNTCACANAGNAGANTTCCGTTAATCACATCCCCAGATTTACTTTCTTCAAAAATTTCCATNTCNACNGGACCTAGACACTTCGGNCAAGCCAAAACATTCAGTATATTCTTTTTCATGTTTTCACTTTTCTAATTTCAACATGAGCTAAGATTTTACTTGTTGTTTTAGGACATTTTGGTAGGCNGANAAGGCAGCTACTGCTCCCTGCGAAGCTGCGGTTATAGTTTGTTTTAACTCACTTCCGTCAGTTAAATCACCAGCGGCGTATATTCCAATCCTAGAAGTTCNCTGATGTTTATCTACATGAACNTCTCNGGTTTTATCATTTATTGCTAGTTCAAGTTGNTTAGGAATATCTAACCTAGGATCNGCGCCTGCTTCTACAAATAACCCATCGAGAGNAATACTGTCTCTTTTTTTAAAATCTCTGTCGAGTTGAACACCCNTCAATCCTTTGTTTTCGTCACCTAAAAGCCCTGTTATATTTGTCTCTAAGAGGATTNTCACATTTTTTGTTGAGTATAAAATCTCCAGTAACATAGGCTCTGGTCTAAAAAATTTATCCCCTCTGTATATCAAATACACAGTTTTTGCATATTTTGACAAAAGTATTNCACCTTCAACGGCGGCGTTGCCACCTCCAACAACCGCCACTGANTCCTTACCACGATANAGAGGAGCGTCACAAGTTGAACAATAAGAAACTCCTTTTCCCATCCATTCTTCTTCATTGTTTAATCCTAACTTGCGTCTCTCTCTACCCATCGCTAGTATGACTGAAGTTGTNTCATAAAGGGTNCCGTTTTCTAAAATACAATCGAAACCGCCNTTNATATTGTTTTTAACAAATTTAAGATCTGAACTCACTATTTCAGTTCCGAGATTCTCCACTTGNTCCTTAAACTTCATCATTAAATCAAAACCATCGATATCCGGTTGNCCTGGATAGTTTTCTATTAAACCCCCAATTGCCGTTTCACCACCAAACAGTTCCCCGACNACANCCGTTTTCATTTGATAACGAACAGAATATAATCCCGCAGAAAAAGCCGCAGCACCCTGTCCAGCTATCAAAACATCGATGTTTGTTGGCTTATTCATTAACACACCTTAATAACAAATTTATTNAATCTTTGAGTTTATTCAACCAAAAACTGGATATTAACGTCCTGCAATAAAATTGGTTAACGTTGCTATACTCAGCGAATACATATCCTAATTATTGCTTATGTTCGTTAATAATAATAAAAAANTAATAGAGAAAACACTATGAAATCTCCTTTTAATATTCATGATAATGGCACAATCACACTTCCTGAAGGTTTTTCCNCAGGTGCAACTTTCGCCGGTATAAAAACCCCGGGNAAAGATAAAAAGGATATAGGTTTATTATTTTCCAGTACTCCCTGTACTGTGGCTGGAACCTATACACAAAATAGTGTTCGNTCTCCATCTGTAACTTTATGTAAAGAGCTAGTAGATAGTAAATCTGATTTCCGTGGATTAGTAGTCAATTCTGGATGCGCTAATTGCGCCGTAGGTGAACAGGGTTATTTGGATGCAACAGAAACTACGAAAATTGCAGCTGAATACGTTGGGGTCAACCCTAACGAAATATTAATAGCCTCGACAGGGGTGATAGGTGTCGAGCTACCCATGGCATTGATTAGAGAATATGTTCCAAAAATAAACTTGGATGAAAATGGTGGTAACGACTTCGCTAAATCAATTTTAACCACCGATACTCGAACAAAACAGATAGCAGTTTCCTTTGAAGTTGAAGGGAAGAAAGTTGTTGTAGGAGGTGTAAGTAAAGGTTCAGGCATGATTCACCCTAACATGGCGACTATGCTGGCATTTTTAACTACTGACGCAAACGTATCTCAACATTTACTACAAAACATTTTATCCCAATCAGTTAGTAAGTCTTTTAATCAAATCGATGTTGATGGAGACCAAAGTACAAATGATACGGTCCTTATTTTCTCGAACGGTAATTCGGATGTTTCAATAACACCTGAAAGCCCCCATTTTGACGTTTTCCAGAGAGCCATTTCTTTCGTTTGTACTTACTTAGCCAAAGAGATAGCCAAAGATGGCGAAGGAGCTTCCAAGCTTATAGAAGTTACTGTGGAAAAAGCAAAATCCGAAAGTGATGCCCTGGTAGCGTCAAAATCTGTAGCGGGCTCCTTACTCGTGAAGACAGCTGTTTATGGCAGAGATCCAAATTGGGGACGAATAATGATGGCCGTTGGAAAAACAGGGATTCCACTAAATGAATCAAAAATTGATATATACATTAATGAAATTCAGATAGTTTCCGAAGGAAAAGCAATTTCATACAACGTTAATAGCATTGTCGCTGCACTCGGAAAAAAAGAAGTCGGCATAAAAATTTCTCTAAATATCGGTGATGGCTTTGGCCAAGCTTGGGGAAGTGATTTAACTGAAGAATATGTGGTTTTTAATTCGGCCTATACAACTTAATTGAATAGCAATATTGAAAACAAAATTTAGAGCTTACTTAAAGTTATCCATACATGAGTTTTAAATCAAAAGACCTCTCAAACAAAATAATCGTAGTGAAAATCGGAGGTAGTACCCTGGGCGAAGGCGANAGCACCGTACCAGATATTATTTCCATNAAAAAATCTNATTTTAAACCTGTGGTCGTNCACGGAGGAGGTAAAACTATTACTGAATGGGCGGCCAAACANGGTTTGCTACCAGAGTTTGTAAATGGTTTGCGTCGAACTAACAAGGAAACATTGGACATCGCCATTGCTGTCCTTACCGGACTTGTAAATTCGCAAATAGTTGCAGAATTTCAAGTTCTTGGGGGAAACGCTTTAGGTGTATCAGGCTTAGATGGAGGCATATTGAAAGCGGAAATAGAAAATCCTGANTTAGGATATGTTGGTCGAATTATAAACACTAACATAAGACCCATAGAACAATTATTGGAATCTGATTTAATACCAGTCATAGCACCTGCTGCCCTTCATACAAACCCAAGAACCTCTCTAGAAAATNCCATTTTGAACATAAATGGTGATGCAGCGGCTGGTCATATAGCAAAATCATTGAACGCCCAAATGCTTATATTTCAAACGGATGTTCCGGGTGTTATGGACGCNAGAAAACGAATCATACCTCACATGACAATAACACAGGCAAAAGATTTAATTGAAAGTGGGATAGCTATCGGGGGTATGATACCTAAAATCGAAGCATGTATAACCGCNGCNACTTCCATAGGATCTGGTCATATTATTGATGGAAGAAGCACAGGGGCATTAATGGATTGTATAAACGGAAAAAAAGTTGGTACAAAAATATCATATTGAAACGATATGATATTGAATACCAAATTCATAATATTGTTTTTTATAGTGACGAAGAAATATTTAGTATATAGTGGCACTTATATTTGTACTAATTCTAATACCNAACTTTAATTTTTAACCANCTATAGGATTTTGATAATGACAACNACTTCTGAATACAAANAACTTGAATCCAAATACTACATGCAAGTCGTCAAACGCTTCCCTCCAGTTTTANTTAGGGGNTCNGGNACCACNGTTTACGATAATGATAATAANTCCTATCTGGATTTCACAGCAGGGTGGGCCGTGCTGAATATTGGACATTCGCATGACGCTGTCACAAAAGCAATTAAAGATCAGGCCAGTAAAATTTTACAAATGTCAAATCTTTACTACACAACTCCACAATTACCCCTAGCAGAAATTATCGTAGAAAATTCGTCAATCGACCGAATTTTCTTTTGTAATTCAGGNGCAGAAGCAAATGAGGGCGCTTNCAAGCTNGCAAAAAAATGGGGAAAGTTNAACCTGAACGGTGCTTACGAAATTATCACAGCTTTAAACTCCTTCCACGGAAGAACCCAAGCTATGATGGCAGCAACTGGACAACCNCACTANCAGGACAATTGGAAACCTCTGATGCCGGGNTTCATTAATGTCCCTTACAATGATCTCGAAGCAATAAAGAATGCCTATACAACAAATAAAACCTGTGCGGTTTTGCTAGAACCTGTTCAGGGNGAAGGNGGAGTAAACGTACCATCCGAGAACTACCTTAAATCTGTTNTGGATTTCTGCCGCGAAAAAAATATACTGTTTATGCTGGACGAAGTTCAAACAGGAATGGGTCGACTNGGTACTTTATTTGGATANCAAAGATTTGATGGTGTCGAACCTGACGTNATGACTTTAGGAAAAGCTCTGGGTGCTGGAGCTCCATTAGGAGCATTTGCTTCAAAGGATTTTTGTTCAGTTTTGGAACCAGGAGATCACGGTTCTACTTTTGGTGGGAATGCTCTTTCAACAGCTGCAGGGGCAGCAGCNGCTAAGTTTATTGTAGANAATNACGTACCCGNACTTGCCTCTACAGGTGGNGCNTANTTGACCGCAAAGTTANCACAATTAGCTGANAAGTATTCCTTCATATCNGATATACGGGGCCTCGGACTACTAATAGGTNTCGAAATGNCAAAAGAAATAGCNGCNCCGACGGTACAAGAATGTNTGGNTAATGGCTTACTAATCAANGCCGTCAGACCCAATATGTTGAGATTTATGCCACCCTTAAACGTAACAGAAAAAGAAATCGATGAAGCCNTACAAATCCTAGATACNTCTCTCGCAAATACTTCAAAATAGGTTAAAAATCTTATTAATACNNTAAANATACATATACAGATAGCTTTAGGAATTTGTTATGGCTAGAGATAAATGTGTTCTTGCATANAGTGGNGGCATGGACTCAACGATATCTATTGTGTGGATAAAGGAACAGTATGATTTGGATGTAGTCACCCTAACAGTAGATCTTGGAGGTGGTCCTGAATTAGAAGGAGTGGAAGATCGTGCAAAATCTGCGGGAGCTGTAGATTCTTTAATTTGGGATGTGCGACGTGAATTCGTTGATAATTATGTTTTTAAAAGTCTGAAGGCTGGAGCAATGTACGAGGATGTATATCCTCTTTCTACAGCCTTGGGACGTCCGTTAATGGCAAAAAAACTAGTTGAAGCAGCCAAAAAAGTTGGAGCTTCATCGGTTGCNCATGGGTGTACCGGTAAAGGTAANGACCAAGTACGATTTGACTCTGGNATAATGAGTCTTTCTGCCCACGGGCAACCTATAAAAATTATCGCTCCNGCNAGAGAATGGGGTATGTCTCGCGACGAAGAAAAACTATACGCNAAAAAAGCNGGANTTGAACTNAGAAANATTGGTGAAACNCAGCGNGTTTANTCAATNGACCGNAATTTATGGGGGCAAGCCATTGAGGGGGAGGATTTAGAGGACACATGGGTNCCTCCTCCCGAAGACGCATATTCTTGGACTAATCCCATTGGNAAAACACCTGATTCNCCCGANGANNTAGTNATCGGTTTTNTTTCCGGAACCCCNATATCCTTAAACGGACNCGAAGTTAGCGGTTTATCCTTGATTGAGGAATTAAACAGAGTATCTGGTCTTCATGGAATAGGCCGTATCGATCATCTAGAAAATCGTCTCGTTGGAATAAAATCAAGAGAGGTTTATGAAAANCCNGGAGCAGTCGTTTTACATAAAGCTTTGAAANCATTGGAAACATCCTGTCTATCNAGAGANCAACAAAGAGTGAAACAAAATCTTTCACAAGTTTATTCAGATNTTGTCTATGANGGCAGATGGTTTACCCAACTNCGTTCCAATATCGACACTTTTATGGAAGACGTTTCNAGTTANACCACAGGAGAAGTAAAACTAAGATTATTCAAANCTTCAGCTACAGTTNTTGGAATTAAATCTGACTATTCTTTATACGATTTTGAACTNGCAACCTATTCGAGNGAAGANANTTTTGACCACACNGCAGCNACAGGGTTCATTGATATATACTCACTCCCCGCNCGCATACAAGCTAGGAAACAAACATTTAGAGATGCTAAATAATGATTCAAANCNTACAAGANCTTAAAAACNNTCAGNGAAACCATGCCTGAAGAATATNNGGATCCCGCTTCTTCNGCGCGAGGATCAAAATTGGCGAGCAATTTCACAGTTTCACTAACATTTGATCGTCGACTTTATAAACATGAAATAAAAACTTCAATAGCTCATGCCAAAATGCTTGGCGCGGAAAANATAATTCCCNTTGAAGATTCCAAAAAAATCATCAGNGGTCTNAAAATAATCGAATCAGAAATTAAATCNGGNAAATTCGTCTGGAAAGAAGATCTTGAAGATATACACATGAACGTCGAATCAAGATTGTACGAGTTAATCGGAGACANCGCTGGTAAATTGCATACTGGAAGATCAAGGAANGATCAAATAGCGACNGATGTAAGATTATGGGTAAAGGATGCATGTGTAGACCTAGTCAAAGAATGTAAGNATCTCCAGCTTTCNTTAATTGAACTTGCANAAAATAACATAAAAACCGTTNTTCCTGGGTACACCCATCTTCAAAGGGGACANCCTATATTACTCGCTCACCATTTCCTCGCGTATTTTGAAATGATTAATCGTGATATACAACGATTACAACAAGTTTATAANGCATCTGACATAATGCCGTTGGGTTCGGGNGCAATATCTGGNGTNNCATATCCTATTAACAGAAAAATGGTTGCNACAGAATTGAAATTCTCTAAAATATCGAGTAATTCCGTCGACGCTGTTTCTGATAGAGATTTTATAGTGGAATTTCTTTCTTCAACTTCNATATGCATGACGCANCTNTCAAAGNTGTCNGAGGAACTCATTATTTGGTCAACTGAAGAATTNGGATTTGTTACNCTATCAGAACAATTTACGTCTGGGTCAAGTATTATGCCACAAAAACGTAATCCAGACTTCTCAGAGTTGATACGTGGNAAAACAGGCAGGGTCTACGGAGCACTATTTGGAATNTTAACGATTTTAAAGGGCCTNCCNTTGGCATATAACCGTGATTTACAAGAAGATAAAGAAGGACTTTTTGACGCCTNCGACACAACTTTATCTTGCATTAGAACAGCAAATGGCATCATTTCAACTATGGAAATAAATACTAACGCAATTGAGAAGGCNATGAAAAGTGGATTCATTTTAGCTACAGATATTGCCGATTACCTAACAAATAAAGGTTTACCTTTCCGTCAAGCACATATTATTATGTCTAGTCTGTCTGAACACTGCAGAAACCANGGCAAAAATTTATCGAGTTTAACGGTGGAAGAATTNAGATCGATCTCTCCTTATTTCGACNCATCCGTAAAAGATATATCTGTTGATTCTTCCATTAAGTCTCGTGATATAAAAGGCGGGACGGCACCTAATCGCGTTGTAGATGAACTAAAGGCAGCAAAAGTTGCTATATCAGAAACTTGGCCTTAACAAAAAAAAACGACAAACATGACTTCTCTTAAAATATCAGCGTCACTATTGGCTTCAGATTTTACTCAATTAGGATCTGACATTGGAGAAATAGAATCTTCGGAGGCAAATGAATTACATTTTGATGTAATGGACGGTCAATTTGTGCCCAATATAACAATAGGCATACCGATATTAGAATCCATAAGACCTATCACAAAACTACCAATAGATTTACACATGATGGTGGTAAATCCCGAAAATCATATCGAAGCCTTCAGTAAAGCCGGTGGAAACATCTTCACATTCCATGCAGAGGCGTGTGAAAACATCCACAAAACCATAAATTCCATAAGAAAGACTTCAATGTCTGTAGGAATATCAATTAAACCAGAAACACCTGTCGAAATAATATATGATTTCATTGATTACGTAGACCGAATTTTGGTTATGACAGTTCAACCCGGATTTGGAGGTCAACAATTTATGCCCGAAACCCTTCCAAAAATAAAAAAAATAGCTGAGTTGATATCCAAAAATAAACGACACATTGACTTAGCCGTCGACGGAGGAATAAAAAAGGGGACAGTCGAATTGGCAATCAAAGCCGGAGCGACGACACTAATATCTGGAACAGGACTATTCGGACACAAAAATGGTGTGGGAGCCGGAATTAGCGATTTTTTTCAATATATAGAATCAAGTAAATCCAACTGATACTCTATCCACCGGCCATACAATTGATAGTCGGACTTTAGCTCCACTGGGAGAGCGCCTGGTTTGCAAAATAGAAGCCTCCGTGGATTTTCTGGATTGGACAGACGGCTATTGTCAATTGAAAGAATTATTAAACATCCGAGCAACTACTTAATAAAAATACCTTTTTTATCCAGAGTACGCATCTCTCTTACCGTCAATCTTACTTTTACGCGCTCTCCGTCGATTTCAACCCAACGGTTTTGAAAATTAGGTTTGGATATCTTTTGGGTAGCATTTAATGCGTGTGACCTATTATGTCCAAATAGAGGTTTTCTTTCTGGACCCAGACCAAGTTTCTTACGTATTTTATCTGATTTAGCCATTTATTTTTTTACATTACCATTTGCTTTGTACCGACTATTAGGATAGGAAATTCCAGTATATTATTATCAGCACACCATTAAAACTAACACGCCGAAGAAAAACTCACAATGATTGTCAAACACGAAAATATCAAATAACTTATTCCAAACATAAATGACTACAAAAAAATCGTTAAATTCTACTGAACCAAATGGGCAACTGTTATTTGAATTAATTCGAGCAGGGACAAATGCGGTAAAAAAAAATAAAGATAAAATAAACGCCCTGAATGTATTCCCCGTTCCAGACGGTGACACGGGAACTAATATGGCATTAACGCTGCAATCAGTAATCGACGATATTGGTAGTAATGTAGAACTTGACGCAGGGAAGTGTTCAAAGCAAATGGCATATTTTGCTCTGATGGGGGCAAGAGGCAACTCAGGATTAATACTCTCTCAACTTTTTAAAGGTTTATCCGAATCAATGAAAGATAAACACGTATTCACATCAGCGGATTTAGCTGAAGCGTTACATATAGCGTCGGAGAATTCGTACAAGGCTATACCAGAACCAAAAGAAGGAACAATGCTCACCGTTTATACGGAATGTGCTCTCGCGGCAAAAAAAGCATCAAACCAAAATAGCGATTTGGCTCATGTGCTTGAAACTGTGACCAAACAAGCTATTGAAACTGTAAAAAAAACACCCGAAATGTTAAAAGTATTAGCTGACGCAGACGTGGTAGATTCTGGAGGATACGGTATAGCGGTTTTATTGTCAGGCGCTGTTGATTACCTAACCAACAATAGTGATGGTTCAATTGATATCGAAATTCCTAGTACCTCAACATCAAATTTATTACGAGTTAAGGGTGATTTTTTGGATGACATAAGGGAAGAAATTTGGGGTTACTGTACAGTATTTGCAATTAAAGGGGACGGTCTAAATGTAACCAATATCAGAAAATATGTTTCAAATTTAGGGAAATCTACCGTCGTTGCCGGAGATGATACTTTGGTTAAAATACATTCACATATGGAGGATCCAGGACCTTTAATTTCATATGGGTCCACATTGGGTATATTATCAAACATTGATATTAAAAATATGGACGAACAGACAGGTGATTGGGTACAGGAACAACAAAAAGACCTAGTCCCTGATTCAAACAACATAAAGACTAATATATCTATCGTGGCAGTGGTAAGTGGTGCCGGGTTAATCAATCTTATGAATAGTCTTACAGATAATAGTACGTATGTTGTAGATGGGGATCATACAAAAAACCCGTCTGTTCAAGAATTACTAACCGCCGTCGAAAATACAGAAACCAAAAATGTAATAATACTTCCAAACAATAAAAACATTCTAAACACGGCAATCCAAGTTAAAATTTTATCTGAAAAAAAAATTGAAATTGTACCTACTTTGTCGGTCCAATCGGGAATAAGTTGTTTGTTCGTCTTCGATAAAAGTTGTGGATTAGAAGAAAATACGACAAATATGAAAAACGTTTTATCTGATATAAAAACAGGCTATATCTACCGGGTAAACAAAAGTATCAAAAACAAAAAGGTTTCTGCTGGACGGTATGTAGGAACATTGGGAGAGACGATATTAGTAACTGGCGCAACACCGGAAAACACCCTAGTTGAACTATTAAAAACAGAATGTGGAAAAGGGTCTATTGCAACAATTTACGTTGGCAATAAAACAAATGTGGTGAAAATAAACGAACTGAATGACCTTTTAACTGAAACTCTGGATAACTTAGATTTTGAGATCATTGTTGGAGGACAACCAAATTACGACTACCTTATCGGTATAGAATAACGTATATAAAATGTTCACACTATAAGAAAGGTTATCCATATGAAAATTGCCATTGTGACAGATAGCACATCTGACTTGTCAGAGGAAATTGCAAAACAATACGGAATCACCATAGTACCACTCAACGTTCATTTTGGGCTTGAAACCTACCAAGATGGAATAACTATAAAATCAGATGAATTTTACGAACGATTGATCTCAGGTAACGAACTACCTACCACATCAGCTCCATCACCAGGTTTATTTACCCAAACATATGAAAAATTATCCAAAAACCACGATGGTATTATTTCAATACATGTTTCATCCAAACTCAGCGCAACATTCAGCGCGGCTCTAGAGGGATCAAATGGTATAAAAATTCCCGTCCAAGTAATTGATTCGGAAACTTCATCTGCCGCGTTATCATTAATTGTTATCGGTGTCGCTGAAGCAGTTAAATCAAACATTAATATGGATAAAGCCAAATCTATTTCCGAGTCATTAATAAAAAGAACAAAGATCTTTTTCACCTTGGATACTTTAGAGTATCTTATAAAGGGTGGGAGAATAGGTAAAGCACAGGGATTAATTGGATCTCTACTGAAAATGAAACCAATTTTAGGAGTTGACGAGGGTGAAGTAATAAGCGTGGAAAAAATCAGAAGTAAGAAAAAAGCTTATGAAAGAATGCATGAACTGGCAGTCGAACATGAGGGCTATCTTCAAGGAGCAACAATTTATTCGACTGACGATTCCCAATCGAAAATATTAGCAGAATCACTTAAATCTATATGCGAATCGGATATACTTTCCCTCCGATTAGGTCCTGTTGTTGGAACTTATGGGGGACCAGATGTTGTAGGCTTTGCCGTTGTACTGCCAAATGAAGCAGATGGAAACTAAGCCGAAAAGCAAAAACCCAAAACCTGACATTAATACACTTAAAGCTGCATTAATAAAAATTATTGATAAAGAAAGTGATAGTGGTTTTCGGGATAACGCGGTGATAGGTGGGATGGATAAATTTTTGTCCCGAACCCCAAAATCCCTTGTATGGATACGGGACACCCCCCCCATAAGCGGTACAGTTTATGCCGCTCTCACGTTGTATAGCAGAGCAAAATGGTGTCGCACTGTAAGGGCAAAACTCGAAGCGTCCATCAATATCGATTCTTCCAGTAATTCCAGAAAAACTCTTACATTGGATTCAACTTTACCTGACCTAGATTTTATTCATGGACCCTTTAAGGGGAAATTTAGAAAAATAAACATTAACAGTATTAGAGATTTTTTTTGGAACGCCCCAGAAAGGTACGTTGATTATTCCAAAGTTTTAAAAATAGAAGATCTCGTTGAAAATTCACTAGTAACCGTCGTGGGAAAAATCACTCTTTCAGAAAGAACTTATATAGGAAAATTCGTTGGTACAAAAATCCATATTAATGATGGTTCCGGTACATTGGAAGCCGTCTTTTTTAGGCAACCATATTTACAAAAACAATTTAGGGAACATAGTATCGTGGCCCTTAGTGGTAAAGTTGTGGGTTTCATGGGGAAACCACAAATGTCAAATCCGGAACATAAGGAAGTAGCTTCATATAAAAAACAAGACTTGGCTGACTTTAGAACGCTCATGCCTTTTTATTCGTCAACTGAAGGTTTAGCCCAAAGGTCTATACGTACTTCGACAAAACGAGTTATGGACCAAGCTTTCAAATTAGTTGAAGATTTCGTGCCCAATCGAATTTTAAAAAAGTTAAATTTAATTTCACTTCCTCATGCGATAAAGACAATACATTACCCAAAAACGTTCGAAGAAGCCGATTTAGCAAGAAAAAGGTTAGCGTTTGATGAATTATTTCTGTACCAACTTGCAGCGATAAGAAAAAAATATCAATGGCGAAACGAAAAAACCGGAATTCAGATAAAAAACGCAAAAAAGTTAGTTGAAGATTTTTCCTCAACGTTAGAGTTTCAATTGACAAATGGGCAAACCAATGTTTTGAATGAACTATGTGAGGACATGTCGTCAGAAATACCGATGGGAAGATTGTTACAAGGGGAAGTGGGGTCCGGAAAAACCGTAGTAGCTCTTGCATCACTAGTAGCAACATGCCAATCCGGCCATCAAGGAGCTTTTATGGCTCCTACCGAAGTTTTAGCAGAACAACACTTTATAAATTCATGTAAACAACTTGAAGCCAAACCTTATGTTTTTGCACCAAATGAATTCGTAAAAATATCCACTCTAAACAAACTAAAAGAACCGATAACTATAGCATTACTTGTTGGAAGTTTTTCGGAAAAAGTAAAAAAGCAAATACAAATAATGATTCGTAACGGATTGATTCAACTTGTAATAGGTACCCATACCCTTTTACAAGAAAAAGTTGAATTCAAAAGTTTAGGAATGGTGATAGTAGATGAACAACATCGGTTTGGGGTAGAACAGAGAAGCCATTTATCTAAGAAAGAACCCCGACCCCACCTACTTGCAATGTCCGCTACACCAATTCCAAGAACTCTTGCCTTAACTGTTTATGGAGACCTTGAATTATCGACTATAAAAGAATTGCCACGTAGTAGAAAATTGATAACAACAAGTTTAGTAAATAATGAAAGTGATTATGGAAATGTTTTAAGTAGGATTAGGGAAGAAGTTTCAAAGGGCCGCCAGGCATTCATTGTTTGTCCTTTCATAGAACCATCAGATAGTATTCCCGCCTCGGCGGCAACGACTGAATATCAACGTTTAAATAACGGTGATTTTTCTGATTTAAGAGTGGGTCTCCTCCATGGTTTGATGCCACTATATGATAAACAAAAAATAATGGACGAAGTACGTGAAAAAAAAATAGATGTCCTAATCGCTACTCCAATTATAGAAGTAGGTGTCGACATCCCAAATGCCACAGTTACAGTAATTATGAGTGCCGAAAGATTTGGACTCGCCCAATTGCATCAACTCAGAGGCAGAGTTGGGAGAGGAAAATTTGACTCATACTGTTTCCTAGTGCCCACTCAAGATAGTGAATTAGGCCACGAAAGGTTACAAATATTGGTGCAAAATTCTGATGGGTTTAACTTATCTGAAGAAGATTTACGGATCAGGGGCCCTGGAGATTATTTAGGTACTAAACAAAGTGGTTGGAACCAACTAAAAATAGCAACAATTGAAGATAGGGTTCTACTTCAAATGGCAAGAGAAGAAGCGAAAATTATTGTGAGCAATGATGTGAACCTGCGTTCACAAGAAAATGAAAAACTCAATATCGAATTAAAAAGAATAACCCAAAGCAAATTAACTGAGTTTTTTTGAGTATAAAGATTGTTGGAATACTAAAAAAAGTTCCGGTAAACAAAATTTAAAAATCAAACTGACACATTAAATCGTAATTTATTATGATTCCATACTAGAAAGTACTATGGTATCGGTTTTATATTCATAACATATGAGGAATCATTGAGACAAGTATTTGTCTGGAGTGCTGCAGCAGCTGCATTTACATTTTTAATAATTGGAGCTCTAAAAAGTGTTATCGTCGGATCTTTGTGGTTACTTTCGAGTTTGGAAACACTGTTTATTGGAGGAATAGCAGCTTCATTCGCCTATCTAATTGGAAGGCTGTTGAAAGATATAGCCACTTCTCTTTAATTTTGGTGATCCAATCAGGCATTTAATCACTATTTTGTCGAACCCTAGGACATCACCTGCCCACCGTCACATTGAATAGTTTGCCCCGTGATGTTTGAGGCATCTTCGGAGGCTAAAAAGGCAGCTAATGCTCCAATATCGGATGGAGTTTGAGGTCGACCCATAGGAATAACTTCTTTAAGTTGAGACATAAATACGTCATATTTATCTTTTCCCTTTACGAGGCCATCCCCTTTCTTTTCACGCTCGTCCATCCAATCCTGGTGAAAAGCTGTCCAAATTCTTCCTGGTGCTATTGCGTTCACATTAATGTTTTCTGACGCAAATTCTCGCGCTAATGCTTGTGTGTACGCTATCACAGACATTTTGGAAGTAGCATAGTAAGCAGTAATATATTTAGCAGCTTTTGCTGCGACTGATGATATGTTAATTATTTTTCCGTATTTACGTTCCCGCATTACTGGTAGTATAGCTTCCGTTACATCTGCGAGACCTTTAACATTAACTTTCCACGTAAATTCCCAATCAATATCTCTGAAACTTGTTCCAGTTGATCCTTTGGCCCCCGCTACACCAGCATTGTTAACTAAAATGTCTATTTTATCGACCCGCGATAATGCCCCTTCCACAGCATCTTTAATCGATGATTTATCGGTAACATCCATATGAACGGAATAAGCATTTCGTCCTATCTTTGCCACAAGGTCTTTTGCATCAGACGCGTTATGATCATTTATATCAGCTATGACTATATCTGCTCCCTGCTCCGCCATTCGCTCAACTATGCCCAATCCAAGCCCTTGACCGCCTCCTGTCACCATCGCTATTCTGCCCGATAGATCAGCTAACATTTCACCCTCCAATTCATAATGTCTTTAATTAGTCATAAAAACTTAATGTATTATGCATAACAAACTATTCATTTAATATAACCCTTATTGGAAATAATTCGTAATAATTATACTGCCGATAAGTTTTTAAAAATTAAATCGTTAAATCTTGGACAACATATGACAACTTCCCCAACAAAATCAACCAGATTTGAACCAGATGCAGGATGGGCAAAAGTTCCGCATGGTTTATGGCTTCGAGAAGCAACATCAGTGGCAGTTGATAGCGCCGATAATGTATATATTTTTAATCGAGGTAATATGCCTGTTATTACTTTCGACGTAAATGGAAACCTCATAAACAAGTGGGGAACCGATAACTCACCTAATGATGTTGTAATTCTGGAAGACGCATACGGAAATAGAATGCAATATTGGAACAATTGGTTTACTAGAGCCCATGCGATAACCGTAGATTTTGAGGATAACCTGTGGTTGGTAGATGACTCTGGCAACCAAATACATAAAATGTCTCCAAATGGTGAATTCCTAATGACGATTGGAACTAACGGTACAACACACGGTAAGCCCCCAACTACCGGAGAAGCATCACTTCGACAAAGTGGTGAAATGTTTAATAGACCGACAGACGTGGCTATATCAAAAAGTTCAGGAGATATTTTTATAAGTGATGGATATGGTAATTCTAGAATCCACCGATTAGATCATGAAGGCAAACACATTCTTTCATTTGGGGAATCGGGAACCGAACCGGGCCAATTTAACCTACCACATAATCTAGCATTGCTTGATGATACCGAAATTGTCGTATGTGACAGAGAGAACAACCGTATCCAAGTTTTTTCTATCGACGGAAAATACAGCCGTGAGTGGATGGCTCATAAAGCAGTGGCAGTTGAGGTTGTAGGAAGTGGGGATGATGCAAGAATTTACGTTGCCGAACAAGGACCAGCTCCCGTACAACGGGGAGTCGCCAGAATCGGCAATTGCGTAAGAATTTATGACCGTCATGGTAATCAGATAATTAGGTTTGGGTCGGATTATCTAGGGGAAAATCCTGATCAATTTCTTTGGCCACATAGTTTAGCCATCGACTCGAATGGTAGCATTTACGTAGCTGAGGTTTCCTATACGGAGGTTGGAAGGCGTTTGAATCCGCCAAAAGAAATGCCAAGCATACGTAAATGGCGTAAAAAATCCTGACAACGAAATCTCGCAATTACACGGGTTTTTAAATTAGAGGGTCTAGTATTATATAAAACGCCCCGGTCTGAAATTCGACAAAAAATCAACACGAGCCCCTTCCAGTATTTCTATACTAGCGATTTCTCCGATTAGAGGTGCTAATGTCACGCCACTATGGGTCATAATAATATACAGATTATCCAACTTCTCCGAAAATCCTATGACAGATTGCCCATCGATTGGCATCGGCCTTAAAGCCTGTTTTTTTTCTACAATTTTTGTCCCGCGTAAACTGGGAATATACTGAGTAGCAAGTTCTACCACATTTTCATCACTGTATTTGAGATCCGATGTTGACGGGAATTTATCAGTCCCCATATGTATCTGAACGGTGCCATCTAATAATTGCCTGATATTCATCAATACGTCTTTTCTATCACGAGGGCTATGCATAGCCGATACAGTAGTGAAAATATTATCTACGGGTTCGGTAAAAAAGGTTGCACCGGGACTATATAATCGGGGTATGTTAACCTCATAATCTGATAATAAGTCAGTTGTGTCTGCGCCAACGGCACTAATAATGTAATCGCATTCCATCTCACCCGATGATGTTATCAAAGATTTGATGTGAGAATTTTTCTCCAATACAAAACCCTTAACCTCCGTTCCGGTAATAAGTTCAAAATTGCTCGATTTACCGGCTAAGTTAATACATTCTTGGATGACTCGAACGGGTTCAACGGTCATTTCGTTAGGAGAATAGGATGCTGCGGTGAGTGGTTCTGAAATTAAATTTGGTTCCAGCGATTGCAATTCTGATTTATCGATCAAAAAAACAGGGTAGCCTGTTGATTGAAGTAAATGTACAGATTTGTTAAGGTTTACGGCACCCGAATCAGTAATAGTCCATCTTATTTCTCCTCCCGTCTTTAGTCCAATTTTATTACCCAAACGATTATTAAGACCGGACCACATATCCACCGACTTTCGGTTAAGTTCGTGGTATTCAGAAGGATGTTTATCTCGACTATTAATCCAAGCAAAAGAAACTTGGGAAGCACCATCCCCAGGTTCGTTCTTTTCGATCAAAGTAACGTTAGCCCCCCTAATGGAAAGATAATACGAAATCACTGATCCTAGTATTCCGGCCCCTATGACAATTACGTTCATTTTCAATTCATAAAATAATGTATTATTTAACACTTTACCGAGAAAAAAGACAAGGAGCAATTATGTCTGTTATTGTTGGTCAGGGAGATTATCGTTATGAGTTGGTTGAAAATTGGGCTAAATTACCTGAAGGTTGGATTTTTACACAGGTAGGGGCAGTGGCCGTTGATCAACATGATGAAGTGTACGTTTTTAACAGGTCAGAACATCCTGTCATTGTTTTCGACAAAGAAGGAAACTTTATAAGGTCATTTGGAGAAGGATCTTTTCCTAGTGCTCATGGAATGTGTTGGGGGGAAAATGAATCAGTTTGGTTGGTTGACAGCATCGACCATACAGTAAAAAAATATTCTAAATCTGGTAATCATATTCTAACAATTGGCGAAAAGAATTCACCTGGCGAAGACGGGGAACCTTTCAATAAACCAACGGATGCGTCAGTGGCTTCTAATGGCGATTTATATATTTCCGATGGTTATGGAAATACTAAAGTACATGTGTTCTCCCAAGACGGGACTTTCAAATTTTCTTGGGGTCAAGAAAAAGGCCCAGCTGTTTGGGATGGTGATTTTAACACTCCCCACAATATCTGGGTGCATAATCAAACTGTTTACGTCGCTGATAGGGAGAATCACAGGGTTCAACTATTTGATCTAAAAGGAAACCACAAGGACACGTGGACAGATTTCATCCAACCTACTGATATTTATATAAACCCTAATGACCCAGATATCGTATACGTGGCAGAACTACGTAACAGAGTTTCTATTGTAAATCAAAAAGGACAAGTACTCAGCAGATGGGGTAGGTATATGACTAATGAGCCTGGGATGTTTTACGCCGCCCATGGAATCTGGACAGACTCGGAAAAATCAGTATATATTGGAGAAGTGCTGGAGGGACAGCGAATACAAAAATTTAAAAGGATTTGAGCTTGCTGTTTTGTCCGATTAATACTGTCTGTAACACCTGACAGTATGATTTTCAATAACGAAACTCAGGAGGGCCTACCCTTTTATTTTATAACGAGATTAATAAGGCGACCTGGCACAAATATCGTCTTGATTATGTCTTTATCATCTATGAAACGTTTAATCTTTTCGCTATCCGATGCAATTTGTAACGCATCTTCTTGGGTTATACCAGAAGCCACGGTAATTTGGTCTCTGACCCGCCCATTTATCTGTACTACAAGAGTTACATTTTCTATTTCGAGATACTGAGAATCGTAATCAGGAACATTTTGCAAATGTATAGAACCAACGTTGCCTAAACGTTGCCAAATTTCTTCAGAAATATAAGGCGCCATGGGTGCCAAGTGCAAAAGTAATCTATTTATACATTCGTTCCACACCTTTTTGGAGATAGTTCCTTTATCTGCAACTTTTGAAAGTTCGTTGGTGAACTCCATCATCGCAGCAATAGATGTATTAAATTTGAAAGCGTTCATGTCATCGATTAAACGTTTAGTCGTCAAATGAGCAACCCTTAGAATGTTTTTTTCCTCGTCAGGGTCTGGGTTATTTGTTTTGGATTCAGGTTTACGAAGACACAGTGACCAACAGCGATTTAACCACCTATGTATTCCGTTAATACCTGAATCCGACCAGTCACCGCCTTGTTCCCACGGACCAAGAAACATGAGATAACATCTCAATGTATCTGCACCATACCGTTTTATAACCGGATCAGGATTTAGAGGGTTTGATCTCTTAGAAATTTTTTTATGTTCTTTAATTAACATCCCTTGGTTTACTAAGTTCGAATAAGGTTCGTCTATATCGATATAACCTAAATCCCTAAGGGCTTTGGTAAAAAATCTTGAGTAAAGGAGATGCATCACTGCATGTTCAGCTCCACCCATATATTGATGGACTGGAGCCCAGTTTTTTACTTGATCTTTTTCGAAAGGAGCAAATTGTGATTTAGGACTCATAAACCTAAAGTGATACCATGATGAATCGACAAAAGTATCCATAGTATCTGTCTCTCGTTCAGCTGGTTTATCACATTTAGGACAAACAGTATTAAGAAACTTACTATTTTCAGTCAAAGGTGATTTACCAGTTTGATTAAATTCAACTTTGTCAGGCAGCAACACTGGCAAATCCTTCTCCGGCACCGGCACAATTTTACAATCAACGCAATAAATTATAGGTATAGGGGTTCCCCAGTAACGTTGTCGTGAAATCAACCAATCTCGTAAATGATAGGTTGTTGTCCGGTGGCCAATTTTGTTGTTTTCTATATAGTCGGATATCCGTTCTTTTGCCACATTGTTTGGTAGTCCATTGAATTTCTCTGAATTAACCTGCAACCCTTCGCCTAGCCAAGCCTCCTCCAAATTTCCACCTTCCCAGTTTTTTGGTTCAATTACAATACGAACATCCAATCCATATTTTTTTGCAAAAATAAAATCGCGCTGATCATGAGCGGGGACACCCATTACTGCACCAGTACCATATGTAGAAAGAACATAATCTCCGATGAAAATAGGTACTTTTTCACCATTCAAGGGATTAACAGCATATGCCCCAGTAGAAACTCCTGTTTTATCTCTTTCCGCGGAAGTCCGTTCTATCTCAGATATTTTATTTGTATTTTCTATGTATGAAGATACTGCCTCGATTTGTTTTTTTTGAACCAATTCGTTAACCAATTTATGCTCAGGAGCCAACACAATGAAAGTTACCCCATAAATAGTGTCAATCCGAGTCGTAAAAGTCTCAATAGTTCCACCCGGAACAAAATCATCTATATTGAATTGGATGTTCACCCCTTCGGATTTACCTATCCAGTTTTTCTGCATTAACTTTATTTTTTCTGGCCAATGAATTTTCGACATATTCAGTAACTCGTCGGCATATTTCGTGATGCGAAAAAACCATTGTTTCAGGTCTTTTTTAATCACCGCGGTTCCACATCTTTCACATCGTCCATCTTTAACCTGTTCGTTGGCTAAAGTTGTCTTGTCCTGCGGACACCAATTAGCTCGCCCTGAAGCCCTGTAAGCAAGATTGTTTTCATA
Organism: Chloroflexota bacterium; assembly: GCA_002730795.1. Taxonomy (GTDB): domain Bacteria; phylum Chloroflexota; class Dehalococcoidia; order Lucifugimonadales; family Lucifugimonadaceae. Next base: position 32,405 of record PCAX01000002.1, on the reverse strand, counting down.
AAATTTTAGAAAAAAATGTTGGTTCCATTTATAGTATTCAGGAGAGCACGTAACAATTTCTCTTGACCAATCATAAGATGCCCCCATAGTTCGAAATTGCCTGCGGAAATTGTTAATATTCGACCAAGTCCACTCAGATGGATTTATATCATTTTCTATAGCAGCATTTTCGGCGGGTAATCCAAAAGAATCGAACCCTTGGGGGTGCATTACATTGTAGCCTTGCATTCTCCGAAATCTCGCGTGCGCATCGGCTGGAGCAAAAGCATACCAATGACCGATATGCAAATCCCCTGATGGATAAGGAAACATTGTTAAGGCAAAATAATTTTTTTTACCCTCAACGACATTTTTAGTTCGATATATTCCATCATCTTCCCATCGTTTAACCCACTTAGGTTCGATATCTGTCGGAATATATCGATCTTTATTACTATATTTGCTCACTCTTTCTTTCAAAAGTTCATGTCCTGATTTTATTAAGGATTAATTCAAAAACCCCGTAACATTGGTACTTTTATATTACATTAATTGTTATCCAGTTAAGAGTAAATCTCCAACATTTAACAATCCATTTCCAACTCCCGTATACTCTAAAGCAACGCCAAAAGAAGGTTCGGGAACCCCATTTAATTCAGGCAATAAATTCATAACTTCCAAGTCTCGTTCTGCGTTTATAGGGTTAACGTGAGTCGCTATACACCGAGTAAGAGTTTTTTTTACCAAGAATTGGCATTCTCCAATATTAATTTTTTCACCAACCAAGCCGAATTCTTCCCATTCTGATAATCCATCTATAATTAAGTTGGATCTAAATCTTCTACTACTAACTTCCCTATCGCATCTTGATTCAATAGCCCTCACACTTGACAGCCCATGCATAGTTATTTGGCCCAATTCTGAATCTTGGAAAAAATTTTCTCGTCCATCACCAACTAATTTTACTGTACCTTCAGGCTGGGTAATTGTTTTAGGATTAACCGGCATTTTCGAAATTAGATTGGTTATTTTTTTTTCGAACTGTTTTCTATTTTTATCAACAACTATAGAACCAATCGTTCGTCCATTCGAAATTATCTCAAGAACACGCTTTTTAGGATCCCATAAGGAGTTGTATTTTGCCAATCCAGGTGTGTTTGATAATGTTACAAAATTGTGTTTGTTTTTCCATTTATAATCAAGGAATTCATCTGCTTTCGCAAATCTAAACCCAAAAATCCTATCATATTTAATGCGATTATTTTCTATTTCACAAGACTCAACGGATTGTCCCCCAAAAGCCTTAACCGGGTAAAAAATAATTTTTGATAGAGGCTTCACACGTTTATGCCTTTTCTTTTTTTACTGCTCGAGAGATCTGTCATCAAAGTGGGTACGCAGGTTAGGATTTTCCACAATATAATCCTTTAACCGCATAATTACATCTTCCTGTAATTGTATTGACAATCCTCCATCAACAGGTAAAACTACTCCGGTGATAAAAGATGCATCATCGGAACATAAAAAAGCTATTGCATTGGCAATATCTTCTGGAACACCTGTACGTCTCACTGGATACTGCAATTCAAATAAACGGAACCCCGGCTCGTTTCCCGATTCACTCCACATAGCTTCACCGGCCTCAGTCACAATATGACCAGGAGCGATTGCATTTACAGTGATACCAAGTGGTCCAAAATCCACGGCCATTTGACGAGTTAACCCTATAACGGCCGCTTTGCCTGATTCATAAATTAATGCTTTCGGAGCCTGCAGCAATCCATGGACCGAAGATATATTAACTATACGACCAACATTTTGATTTGGAGCCATTCCATGGCGTAATCCTGCTCCAGTCCAATCGTCTGGAGAACTGCCTCCGACATTCCCTGATTCTTCCATAGCGGGAACAGCATATTTAGCTCCCAAAAAAAGTGATCGCGCCAACAATCCCAACCCACGGTCCCAGGCGTCAGGAGAAATATCGACAGCACTACCAGACGCATGGGCATTACCTCCGTACGCATTTTGCACAAGAATATCCAGACGCCCAGTCTGGTTAAGCGCGAGGGTAACCATTTCTTTCACTACATTTTCTTCAGAAACATCACCAATCATAAAGTCCGCCTGTCCGCCAGAAGCCCGAATAGTATCGACATTTTTTTTGGCAGAACTCTCTTCCACGTCAATTATTAACACGTGAGCCCCGTCTGCCGCTAATTTTCTGGCGGTTCCTCCTCCTATACCTCTTGCTCCACCTGTAACTATAGCGGTCCTTTTACTAAGATTCCCCATGTATACCTCCTAGTCATATCTTCATATTTAGATGAATCAATAGTACTATAACGCTAGATGTTTATCTCAATTAACTGAATTTTATTGGATTAATTACAATGCACTTTAATTACTTAATTAAAAATGGAACTGTAGTGGATGGAACCGGGTCCAAACCAATTAAATCTGATGTCGGTATAAAAAATCAAACCATAGAGGTTGTCGGGGATTTATCAACATCAGTCGCAGATAATGTTCTAGATGCAGCTGGCATGATCGTCAGCCCTGGATTTATTGATGTTCACTCCCATGCCGATGGAGCTTTGTTAGTTGATGGGCAACATGCTTCTGGAATTAAGCAAGGTGTCACAACGGAAATTATCGCTCCAGATGGACTTACATTGGCTCCGTTGTCGAAAACTAATTACCCCATGTATCGCTGGTATTTATCTGGCATATTGGGGCTCCCTCCCGTAAACATAGATATGTCAAGCATCGAAGCAGCCCGTAAAAATTATCATAAGAAAACAGCCTGTAATGTTGCCATGTTCGCTGCTCACGGACCCATACGAATTGAATCGATAGGAATGAACGACAAACCTCTCAAGGGTAAACCGCTAAGTAAAGCTTTAAAACTACTCTCGCAGTCCTTGGAACAAGGAGCGGTGGGATTTTCTACCGGACTTTCATACTACCCAAATTCCTATTCGGACACGGAGGAATTGATTGAACTTATGAAAGTAACGGAGAAAACAGGTAAACCACTGTCAATACACATACGAAACCACAATATAGATCGATCCTATGTGGGTGGTGGTATTGAGGAAGCGATAGAAATTGGAAGAAAAACCAATGCAAAGATACACATAGAACACTATAAAACCCAACCCGGGTCAGAAAATCGACTCGATGAACTTCTTAATCCCATCGATAACGCAAAAAGGGAGGGAATAGATATAACATTAGAAGCCTACCCTTATCCAGTAGGTTCAAGTTTCCCACAGGCTTTTTTCCCGGGGTGGGTACACGAGGGTGGCCCTGTTGATATGATCAGTAGATTTACGGATCCTTCGATTAGAGAAAAAATTTTAATAGCCATGAAAAAGATGGATTATTCGAGACCCACAGATAGTGCCTGGACTCATATAGGCTCAAAGAAGAACAAGCAACTGGAAGGTGTAGCTTTTGAGGGTTTAGCTAAAACAATGAACATTTCTGTACATGAAATGCTAATTAAAGTTATGGTCGAAGAAAATTTAACATGTGGTTTCCGTGGAATACCTCCGGACAGTGTAAGTTCTTGGCGCCAGATAGAAAAAGACGTTATGACATTGTTAGAAAGACCCGATTACATGGTTGGATCAGACTCAATCCCAGTAGGAGGNTTGCCCCATCCCCGTGCCTANGGATGTTTCGCGAGAATAATAGGTAGATTAAGGCGTAGATACAATATTAAAATCGAGGATTTAATTCAGCGTATGACAGAAAACCCCGCNTTNCGTTTTGGGTTAANAAAAAGAGGTACGATAACAAAAGGATCTTTTGCCGATATAGTGATCTTCGANGNNGAGCACGTTAATGATCAATCGTCATTCGAGGANCCTCGCGTACACCCNGTGGGTATTCACCACGTATTTGTTAACGGCAAAATGGCAGTAAAAAATCAAGAAACCACNGGAATACTAGCNGGTGAATCTGTNCCTTAAAAAAACTACGGTTTTACCATGCTGCCATCACCCCTACGAGTCGGACTCCACGCNCCNCCGTATGCGCGNTCCTTATAGGGAAATTTACTGGCCATGTTTTCGTCTATATCTATNCCCAAACCTGGCTTCCCATTTGGCCACATATACCCATCTCTAACTTCTGGAAAACCNGGAAACATTTCTTTTGTGTGTTTAGGTGGAATGGCNTATTCCTGAATACCAAAATTGTAATTATTCAAATCCAACATCAGATTCGCCGCATGGCCTATGGGCGAAGTATCGCCAGGACCATGCCAAGCAGTACGTACATTAAAAAGNTCACCCANAGCGGATATTTTTCTCGCNGGNGTTATCCCGCCTATTTGTGACATGTGAATCCTAATAAAATCAATTAAACGGTCCTTGATCATAGGCACAATTTCATGGGGATTATTCCAAAGTTCTCCCATTGCTATGGGGGTNGAACATTGATTTCTCACNATCCTNAAATACTCGTTGTCTTCCGGACTAAATAAATCTTCCAGAAAAAAAAGCTCNTATTTTTCTACNTCTTTNGCGAACCAAACNCCCATTATGGGAGGAATTCTTTCATGTACNTCATGCAACATTTCAAAATTCCAGCCNATTTTATTCCTTAGATGATCAAAAAGTTTTAAAGCGGATCGTACATAAGGCCTAGGNTCAAAAATTCCNGCAGGNTGAGCATACGTCAAATTGGGATCTTTTTCAGNAGGAATCCAAGAAGTTATCCACCTTGGNCCAANAAATGTATCTTTNGACTNTTTTTCTTTNNTTTGTTTNGAACCGTAATTTGAGGTAAGACCAGGAGTGGCAATTTGAACCCTTACATANTGAAATCCTTTTTCTAACAACGATTTCACATTGTCTTCAACNTCAATTAATTCNGCACCGGAGGCGTGTACATAAACCGCCGCAGCCTCTCTAGCCCTTCCCCCCAATAAATCGTAAACTGGCATATTGGCCATCTTACCTTTTATATCCCATAATGCTTGGTCTACACCGGATATAGCATTGTTCAAAACNGGTCCNTTNCGCCAATATGAAGAAACGTAACTTGTTTGCCATATATCTTCTATATCATTAACTGATCGNCCTATTAAAAATGGCNTTAAATAATCATTGACGGCTGTAGCTACNGCNGTCGGCCTTTGAGTNAAAGNTGCATCTCCAACNCCGTACAATTCTGGTTCGGAAGTTTCTATCTTAACTGTAACCAACCTNATGTTATCCGGTTCGGTAAGAAAAGTTTTAATATCCCTAATAGTTACGTTATTCATAGANATANTCNCCAAGTAATTTAATTTAATGTACAAANNTTCNATCCATTACATATACCATANGTGAAAGAAACGNGTATATGAAAAATGTTTCGAATATATTTACTACTAAAATAGTTTACGAAAAGAGTTGTTAATTGAAACAGATAACTTGGCATGGAGGAACAAATTTTACCGTCGANCACGTCGANAACCTTCTTCCTCCTGATGGATGGGTGTTGGTAAAAATAGATACTGTNGGGGTGTGTGGTACAGACGTTCACATAACTCAGGGATTATTTCCTGCNACTCCTCCATCNGTTTTAGGACATGAGGCATCAGGANTAATCGAAGATGTTGGTANAGGGGTTAAAAAGAATCGAATTGGAGACCGAGTCGCGTTAAATANAACCTCCAGTTGTGGTAAATGTGAATACTGCTTNAACTGGACTATATCAAGNTGTAAATACTCTCAAAANTCCANNCCGTTCTTTGCTGAATATTCAATTGTCCCGCAAATGAGTGCTGTGAAAATTCCGAATGAATTAAATTTAGAAATAGCNTGTATGACNGAACCNGCATCATGTTGCCTTTCGGGNGTGAANATGTTGTCTACAAATGAAGCAAGTACAGCAGTCGTCATTGGTGGAGGCATAATGGGACAATTTTGCGTGGGNTTTTTAAAACAGNGCGGTGTACCAAANATAATCTTATCNGAACCCGTTAAATCCCGACGGGAAATAGCTGTAGATATGGGAGCAAATATCCTTCATAATCCAAATGACTCAAAAATAGAAGATTTTGTAATAGAAAATACACTTGGGAACGGAGCTGATNTAGCAATAGAAGCTGTTGGAAATCCTGATTTGGTTGCTAAATGTATTNNAATAGTCAAACCAAAAGGACAGGTTTTGATGATTGGCGTAAGCCCCGACAGATCTCATTTACCNGTAAATTTATATGAAATGCACTATAGAGAAATAGTGTTAAANGGAGCCTTCGGAAGAGGTGAAGTNTTTTCAGAAACCCCCAATTTATTAACCCAATTAAACTTAGACCGTATGATATCTGGTCGNTATGAATTGAATGAGGTAAAAAAGGCTATTGCGGATTCAGCAGAAGGCAAAGGAATAAAGTTNGTAGTNAAACCTTAGATAAGAATTTCTCACTGGCGTNCTGTATAGATGAATATANACCTCCAGCCACAGCGGCGCACATAGCTGCCCCAATACCTGCNTCTTCATCGTGANGNGTAANTTGAATTTTCATNCCAAAGGCTCGNTCAATTGAATCCCTTAGAANCTTGTTACGTTTAAGACCATTTCCAGTGCCCACAATATAATCTNTCGGNANNACNCCTAAATCTAACGCTTCTTTATAACAAGAAAACAAATGTTCAGCCATGGCTTCAAATAAAGCACGTACCAAATGTCCAGAAGTTAGCGTAGAAGGGCTAAGTCCTGAAATTTGTCCGAGACCCATTGGATCTGTTCTTGATCCGGTGAAAAATGGACGCCAAGTAACTCCATTTGAATTTTTAGGTACCGTTTCAGCCAATTCAACAAGCTTTGAATACAGGGAGTCTGACTCTAAATTTATACCAGTAGTATCTTTAACAATGCCCTGGAAAAAATCCCTGATGTTTCTAAAGGTTCTGCCTCCAATAGTTCCAACTCCTGCCAAAAAATAACCATCATCAAGATAAGGCCTTAATTCAAGGGATCCTCTATCTAAAGGATGGGTCAAATACATGGAAACTTGTCCACCTGTGCCAATATTAATTGCCACGGTTTCATTGATGTTCGAAACCGTGCCGGCAAAACTACATTGGTGGTCTCCAGAAGCCACGGTCACTGGGATATCCGAGCTTAATCCTAAAATATTCGCGGAAATTTTTGACAAATTACCGACTAGTGAGCATGAATCAATTATTGGAGGAAATAATCTCTTATTTAATCCAAGCTTTTCTATCAATGGATACTGCCATTGTCGAGAGTAAACATCAAAAACACCCCATCCCAAAGCATTTGTCGGATCTATAACCGGAGAAGATTCGGTAATCATCGAAACCGCCATTTCAGGCGCTGTAATAGCACGATAATTTTCTGGAATACCGATGTTTCTATCTAACCAAAACAGGGTTGGGGCAGTATAACCTGTTACTAATGGGCAACCAGCTTTTTCAAATGAATATAAACCCTCGGGTTGACGAATTTCTGCTCCTCCAATCTTCCCAATTTTTTCCAAGTAGCTAATTCCATCTATTTCTTCCTTTAATCTTTGGTCCTGCCACGAAATAAATGGGCCCTGAAGCTGTTCATTCTTATCAATTAACTGAACCCCCTGTTGTTGGCCTGTGATACCAATACCTTCGGGAATCGCACCGGTTTCCTTGATTAAGTCAGATGCTACTGACAAAATTTCTTTTACCATATTTTGAAGATCCCATTCGGATCTGCCTTTTTTCCTATCACTTATATTGGTTATTTCGAATTTATTTGGACATGATCGTGCACCCACCAAACTTTTGTTATTCACGTCTATCAAAATTGCCGTCAAGGAAGTAGAACCTATATCGAGACCCATAAAAATACCATTCACGGTTTAAACTTCTCCTCACTTTGGCGAGGCTTTAACCACAACTGGTTTCTCATGAGTTATTTTTCAGAAATTGCAGTAGCAGTAGCACTTGCCTGGTCAGGTGTTAGGACATCTATCAACTTTATATCAAACGTCAAAGTCGCTTCAGGGGGAATAACCGGAGGATTACCAAATTTACCGTAGGCAAGATCAGATGGGATCTCAACTCTTCTTCTAGTACCTTGTTTCATGGTTTTTAGAGTTTCAGTCCAACCAGGTATCACTTGAATTAGCAAGAATCTACTCGGTTGGCCGCGTAAATACGACGAATCAAACAAACAACCATCATCAAGCCAACCTGCATAATGTACAGTGACCAAGTCATTAACGGTGGCCAAGGCGCCATTTCCTTCTACTACATCGTAGAATTTCATTGAAATCGGGTTACCATCTTTATCATTGATTGATGTTTTTTGTGTTAAATATTGGTCAGATTTAACCGCGTTAAGTTGTGGGGCATCAACCGGATATAAATCATTTTTACAATTTGATGGTGATGTAGTTGGCTTAATAACCGGAATTTCCATATCATCAGGATTTTTACCGGCAACTTGACAATTAACCATAAATAACAACAACAAAGACCAAACAAGTAATCTATTTATCGTTAAGATTTTGCTAGTCACTAGTCGCTGTATTCCGAAACTTAGTAGCACTTTCAGCGAGCCAGGCCCCAATACTAACGGATATAATTTGAACACCCATCTGAACAAATTTTCGGACGTTTTCTTGACTAGCTAACGTTGCAGCCGTCCGACCTGATTTAATTATTCTTTTCAGAGAATCTTCAATTTTGTCTTTGACTTCAGGATGGTCAAAGTCACCTATATAACCCATAGAGGCAGCAAAATCGGATGGTGCGACAAAGAAGGCATCTATACCATCCACTTCAAGTATGGAATCAAGATTTTCCCATGCAGCTATATCTTCTATTAGAACCATTAAAGCTGTCTCTTCATTCGCTTTCTGATAGTAATTAGAAACACCATAGCCTTGACGACTGGTGAACAAACCTCTCTTGCCGATAGGAGCAAATTTTCCTCCTTCGACCACATTTTCAGCTTCTTCCCGTGTGTTCACATGAGGAACCACTATAGCCTGAGCTCCTCGATCAAGGGTCCTATAAATCAAACCTTGGTCATTGGCGTTTATCCTGGCAACCGACGTCATCCCCCATATATCGCAAGCCCTTGTTAAATTACCGAGTTCAGACGGGTCCACCCAGCCATGCTCACCCTCCAACCAAACTCCATCAAAACCATTCGGCCCAAAGGCATCTATATCATCAGGATGGGTTATCCCCATAGCAATAAAAGCTGTCTCACCATTCGCAACTTTTTGTTTTATACGATTTTTCCTTAATTCCAATTTTTCCACTCCATAATAAGAAGACCATTTACAAGACTATTACAAAAATATCACTACTTTAAATAATAGTAAGGCGTGATTAAGCCCCATGACAAATTTTATATTTTTTTTGACTGCCACAAGGACAAGATTGATTTCGACCTGTTCCTGCGTATATATTTCCTTTGCTGAATGATTTTCTATTAGCCCTTGCCATTACATTTGAGGGCGGTCTACCCGAATTTAGTTCAGATGCCATAAACTTCATAAATGGAGCAGTATGTCCAAAATAAATTTTGTACCCCGCACACAAATAATTCAAACTTGGTTCGCCATCAGGAGTATCTATAAAACGCTGTTTAGGACAACCTCCATTGCATGCGAATCTAAATTCGCACTCCCTACAATATTTTGGAAGGGTGTCTTTTTTATCCTGTCCAAATTTTCTTTGTTCATTACTAGTAGACATTTCACGTATAGATTTTTGACCGACGTTCCCTAAGTTATACTTCGGATAAACAAAATGATCACATGAATAAACATCCCCGTTGTGTTCGATGACCATCGCGTCTCCACATGTTTCTGCAAAAATACACAACCCAGGGTTTTGCCCGACCCAAGATGCTAACGTAGTGTCAAAAATCTGAATATAATATTTCCCTACATCATTACGAACCCAGATATCAAATATCTTGGCTAAAAATTTTCCATATTGTTCTGATCCCACCGACCATTCAGTTAACTGTGCTTCTTTTTGATCAGGATCAACTAGTTTNAACTGATCACTTCTTACNATATTAGAAGTCCTCTCAACAATGGGGATAAACTGAAGAAAACGACTGCCAANTTCTCGGGTTANAAAATTGTATATTTCTTCNGGATAATCTGAATTGTTNTTGTGTAANACCGTCAAAGTATTAAATTCAACACCNTATNTTTTGATGGCGTCTANACCGGACATTACTTTATCAAANGTAGGATTTCCCCCTCTATCAAGGCGATANCTATCGTGNAAGTTTTTTGGTCCATCGATTGAAACNCCAACTAAAAATTTCTCGGTGGCCAAGAATTCNGCCCANTNGTCGTCTATGAGTATTGCATTAGTCTGAAAAGCATTGGTTATATTNTTCCCGTTTGAATATTTTTTTTGNAAANCCAAAGCNTTTTTATAAAAACCTATNCCCAGTAAGGTTGGTTCACCNCCCTGCCANGCAAAATTTACATCGGAAACATCCTGGGTTTCTATATATTGNTTNACATAACGNTCCAAAACTTCATCGCTCATNTTCCATTGAGATTTACTNACGGAAGGNTATAATTTTTCTTTTTCAAGGTAAAAACAATATTCACANGATATATTNCAAATAGCACCTGATGGCTTNGCCATTACATGAACAGCCAGAGGTCTAGTNACTTTNGAAGTTTTTNTNGTCAATAAAATTCCTANCTATTNNAATAACCCGGACCTCTTCCNGGCTTCCATACATGGGCNCTTGCAAGATCTTCATTNAAATTTACACCCCAACCTGGCANTTTTGGNATATCTACNGTTCCATTTTTGTATGTGAGACTACCATNNGTTANATCGTCTTTCCAAGGTACATCATCAATATCTATCTCCATGATTCTGATATTTGGNAAAGTGGCACAAAAATTCAAGCCAATNTGNGTAGCCAGATGGGAATAATAATTATGNGGAGCCACGTTGAGTTCGTATGATTCAGCCAACATCGCCACATCTCTGGANCTAGAAAATCCATTCCATGGAATATCTATTTTTACTACATCCATAGCTCGAANGTCAAAATAAGGTCTATAGTCNCGNATACCAAANAAATTTTCNCCCGACGTAATCGTNTTCGATGTTCCTCTCTTTATTTCCGCTAATCCATTGGGTTCATACATATCTATTTCNATCCACATCATATCNAAGGGTTCTAGAATTTTACAAATNCGATTAGCTGCTTGTGGTTTNAAATTAAAATTCAAATCCAANGCAATTTCTACATCTNTACCTGTACCNTCNTTCANAGTCATTATGTAGTTTTCAATATGAGATAAAAGTTGGGGNGTTATATTCTGGTCTGTCGTCCCNTTNCCACCNTCAAAGCCGGCAAAATACACATTTGCCGGCTTGCCNGGAAAAACGATNTTCGTTTTAAGGGCNGTAAAACCNTTTGATNTGACTTCTTCTCCAAGNNTTTTTACGTCCTGCATACTTTCGAGGGGNGGNACTCCCAANAGGTCATAACTACGNGCNCTNGAGGTTCCNCAATGAGACCAATATACCTTTTGGTTATTCCTNGTNGGACCACCAAAAAGTTCATANACGGGAACTCCNAGAAACTTACCCTTAATATCCCANAGAGCCAACTCGATACCAGCTATGGCCTTAGCGGCGATACCCCCTGGAGATTGNCGGGCAAGTCTATACATATCCCAATATAGAGATTCTACNGGNAAAGGGTNGTTACCTATAAGTACCGGTTCGAAATCAGTTACCGCTCCAATAATTCCGTATGGNTTTCTACCATCGGACATTTCTCCGTAACCNGTTATACCTTCATCNGTACGAACAGCAACAAATTGCCANGGCCTCCAACCCGCATCAACNACAAAAGTTTCGATAGANGTTATTTTCATGANGAATTCCTATCCTATNTGNTTTCTATACTTTCATATACCCAAGCNCTAATTAAATGATGGGCAATCGCNACTGAACNCGGAATATGAAATNCTGGGTTCGATGANTCAAGGGCAAATTTAACTTCTTTTTTTGTAAACCATCTAACATCTGACATTTCGCNTGGATCCACCTTAATGTCCTCAGTTANTGCNNGGGCGTGNCAACCAATCATNAGTGAATANGGAAANGGCCATGGTTGCGACGAATGNTAAACNACNTTATCAACCATAAGNCCTGNCTCTTCCTTAACTTCTCTCATTACAGCTTCNTCTATGGATTCNCCTTGGTCAATAAATCCTGCTAAACATGAATAAAATCCACTTCGAGNTCTANCCTTCGTCTGNCCCAAAACACATTTNTCNCCTTTNTAAANGAGCATAATAGCAACAGGATCAGTCCTNGGAAAATGTTCNACTTTACAAANTTTACATTGCCTTACCTGACCTCCNCGAATTGAAAATGTCTTACCTCCACAAACAGAACAATACTGAGTTTTTCTGTGCCACTCTAACTGAGCTCGTGCCTGTGCCAAAATCCCCGCNTCNTNACCGGGCAACTCAGTAGCTACANNACGNGCATCAACAAAATCTTCNTNTTCATTGGTNAATTTTTCNNTANCTACTAGTAAATCCATAACAAAATGTGGNTTATTATTTTTTACNCCTAAGAATATTAAATCGCTACGNTCTTCGACAAATTGCTCTACATCNGNATAAGNTTTCCAAGATATTGCTGAAGAATTTGAACNTAATCTAACTANAGGGTTAAGATCCGACATAGTTAAATATCTTGCATCTTCNGATTTAGAGTTAGAATTTATCCAATCTTCATTTCGCCTTTCAACATCACCACGATCTAGGGAATTACCTGTAAAAATATGTTTCATTGATTATTTTCTCGATATATATATACACTTATAATTTTCTCTTGGTTCATTATTTCATGGCTTTGGACATGATGAATGCCATTGAAAAATGAAAAGATTAGTAGAATTCTAATAATTAACTTTCAAACTTACTATAGAACCGAAAAATATTATGAAATCAAATTACCTGAAAAAAAATGATACTTTGGTTGTATCAATTGACGAAATTATGGGCATGAACGGAAACCCTTCTAAAAGAACGATAAAAACTCATGCTGAAGGACCTTCTGGAACGCTTCCATTTACATCCGAGTTCCTGATAGAAAAACCCAGTGGTGATCATTTCGGTATGTCTCAAAACGCGGGAATGGGCTGGAATCCAAGTCAATTAATGCGGAAGCAATTTATGATTCTTTCTACGGCTGGAGGAATAAAAGACGATGACGGCACTTCGGTAGCATTAGGTTTACACACTGGCCATTTCGAGATAAGGGAACAAGTAAAAGCGGCTGCATTAGAATTCAGTCGCCTCCAAGGAATTCCCTTTGCCGTTTTTTGTTCTGATCCGTGCGATGGGCGATCAAACGGCACAACCGGAATGCTCGATTCATTACCTTACAGAAATGATGCAGCTCAAGTAATGCGTCGACAGGCCAGATCTTTACCTACGGCCAGGGGGATTATGGGGGTGGCCACCTGTGATAAAGGTTTACCGGCTATGATGATGGCCTTAGCTGGTCTTAAAACCAAGCCAGTCGTCATTGTACCCGGAGGGGTAACTCTTGCTCCAAAAAGTGGTGAAGACACCGGTATGATCCAATCTATAGGAGCAAGATTTGCTCAAGGTGAAGTGACACTTCAATATGCCCAAGACGTGGGATGTAGGGCATGTGCATCTCCGGGTGGAGGCTGCCAATTCCTCGGAACTGCTGGAACCTCCCAGGTGGTTGCAGAATCTCTGGGATTATCAATAACCCATTCCGCTTTATCGCCTTCGGGAACACCAGCTTGGTTCGACGTAGCAACCAGATCTGCTAAGGCACTTGTTTATATGGAACAAGTGAATATTAATTCAAGTGACATAATTACAGACGAATCCTTGAAAAACGCAATGGTTGTGCATGCTGCATGTGGTGGCTCCACAAATTTGCTTTTACATATTCCTGCAATTGCCCATTCGGCTGGGAAAAAACGTATGAAAGTAGAAGATTGGACAAAAATAAATCTTAATGTTCCTCGTTTGGTTGATGTTCTACCAAATGGTCCAATCGGTCATCCCACATCTCAACTTTATGCTGCCGGAGGTGTTCCCGAAGTAATGCTACACCTCAGAAAACTTGGGTTACTCAATACAAAAGTGAAAACAGCTACTGGGCAAACGCTCGACGACAATCTTAACTGGTGGAAGGATTCACACCGCCGACATGAAATGCGTTCTTATCTCCTAGATAATGATCACGTTGACCCTGAAAAAATTATTATGACCCCTAAAAACGCCAAATCTCGTGGATTAACAAGTACAGTTACTTTCCCTAAAGGCAATATAGCTCCGGAGGGTTCCGTTATAAAAAGTACCGCCATAGATCCTACAGTTGTGGATGACGACGGAGTTTACCGCAATACGGGAACCGCCAGAATTTTTAGGTCGGAACGAGAGGCTATTAGATCCATAAAATCCAAGAATGAAAAACAGAAAATTTCTGCCGGGGACATAATGGTAGTTACCTGTGGAGGTCCGATGGGAACGGGCATGGAAGAAGTTTTTCAATTAACGGTCGCTTTAAAACACTTATCATATGGTAAACATGTCGCATTAATTACGGATGCTCGTTTTTCAGGAGTTTCAACAGGAGCTTGCATAGGGCACGTTGGCCCTGAAGCACTGGCGGGAGGCCCCATTGGTAAAATAAAAGAAGGGGACCTTATCACTATAGAAATTAATACAGTTAAACTGTCCGGATCCATTAACTTAGTAGGGGAAAATAGTATAGAACATGGAATAGATTGGGGTTCAAAACAATTAGAAACACGGCAAATTCCGAAAGATTTAAAACCACACCCAGAACTTCCCGATGATTCAAAGTTATGGGCCGCCCTTCAATCAGCAAGCGGTGGAACGTGGGGTGGTTGCGTTTTTGATGTTGAATCGATAGTAAAAGCGATATCTGCGGGTAAAGAGATAATAAAAAATACGTAACCCAAACTTTTTAACAGCTGTCAAACCTCAAACACATCCCAAATTATTTTTTGGCTGCCTTACTAGTCTAAATATTTCTTGGACTAGTTTATTGAACGGTCTTTTATGTTTTTTAACGGTTGAAAATACCTGCGCCCTTCCCACCTAATTATTGTCCCCCAACCCGGATAACTTAAATGGGACCCAAGTACAGTTATATTTTCTTTTTCAGCCAAATCCAACATATCATTACGTGTTTTACGACCTAATTCGCTATCACTATCTGGAGTGTAAAAAAATTCAGATTCTGTCACCTGCATTGGTGAACCAACTATATCTCCAATTAAAAGTGCTCTCTCTTTGCCAGAAGATATTATTAGGCTCATATGCCCCGGAGTATGTCCAGGGGTGTGTATTGCATCTACCCCACGCCCAATCTGAGTTTGACCTTCTATTAATTTTAGTAACCCATCATCGAAAAGTGGGAGCACACTCCTAGCTAAAGGGTCATCTGGCTCATCAGATTTCATTGAATCAGATGTCCAATGTTCCCAATCTTTTGTATGGACAACATATTCAGCATTAGGAAATGTTGGTTTCCTTTCCTCCGTATCCTCCCTATAATTCCACCCATAATGGTCTCCATGTAAATGAGTAATAAAAACAGTATTTACCGATTCGAGAGGAATTTCATTGGATTCAAAATCACCAAGTAAACGACCGGGAGCGGGAAATCCAAACATATCGCCGTGTGGGCCTAAACCCGTGTCCGCTACAATAACCTTGTCTTTTGTACTGATAGCAAAAGAACCTAAATTAGTTCTAAAA
Source organism: Chloroflexota bacterium (assembly GCA_002730795.1). Taxonomy (GTDB): domain Bacteria; phylum Chloroflexota; class Dehalococcoidia; order Lucifugimonadales; family Lucifugimonadaceae. The sequence continues at coordinate 16,627 of PCAX01000002.1, read as the reverse complement.
AATTTGCCATCAAAACATTCTGGGAATATATCGTAATATGGTTCCCAGGCTTCGAGGGACGTATCAGGGAACAATATTCTCGGATCAAACGTTGCTCTTCCATCCGTTAATCCAACTATATGAATATCACCTATTTTTATCCTATTATCCATAAATTACCCACAATCTAGGCCTTAGGTTTAGATGTAAAACGAACATTACAGTTTTAGATGGCGACCCCGAGCAGATTCGAACTGCCGATCTCCTCCTTGACAGGGAGGCGTGTTGGGCCGCTACACCACGGGGCCATCAAAAATATAACCGTCACCTACAAATTGTCTCGAGACTCAGTCAAGTAGTCAATTAGTTTTAACTATAATTACAACCAATACCTTTGTACCCAACCTCAACCCTACCCTCGGAGGTAAGCATTACGGGGGTAATTCGATCCCCACCAGTTAGTTTTTCAACTTCTGACCATTTGTCAGGATTTTTTGACATATCAATTTCCGTGAATTCAATATTATTTTGTAGTAAATCTTCTTTCAGTAAATCACAATAGCCACACGTAGGGTGACTATAAACGATGTTTTTACCTAGTGACATAACCTAAAAATCCTCATAAATTTTTATTAATATTCCCTTTTTAATGAAGAAATACAAAATCACCTGATTTATTTTACGGCGATTTCATAGTCATTTATAGTGCATCTTATTTGACAAGTTTTATATATAGTATATAAAATGGAAGATTGTCAAAGAAAGCTTTTTTACGCGAATTAGCCCTACTTCCCAACTATTATAAGCCTAGTAGATATTTGAATAATCACACAGTCGCTGTCGACAAAACCGATAGATCCCGCCATGTAGATACCCTACGGTTGTGTTCTGATTCGTTAAATAATTCGATGGTAACTGTTTTTAGGCTGGGATTACTTAAATGATCGGCTGCCAGTACCAAGGTTTACGTAAATTGATTAATTCAAAGCAGGAGTTAAAAATATGGTTATAGTCAGGCAGGATCCTCGTGAACACATTCGAAAAGACTTTAAAACGTTTGGTACTACTAATAAAAACATCGAAGTGCCAGATCTTGTTCAAGTACTACACAATTCTTTTGATTGGTTTAAGAGCGAAGGTATTAAAGAATTATTAGAAGAAATTTCGCCGATAGAAGACTTTTCGGGTGGTAGATTCGAACTGAAATTCATCAAACATGAAATAAAAAAACCTCTCTTAAGTGAAAGACAATGTAGAAAACAGGAAATCACATATTCGGCCCCACTTTATATAACTGTTCAACTTACAATCAAGGAAACCGGAGAGGTAAAGGAACAAACCTTATTTTTTGGTGACATGCCTCTTATGACTTCTACTGGAACATTCATAATAAATGGAGCCGAAAGAGTAGTTATATCACAACTGGTAAGATCCCCTGGAGCGTATTTTACAACCCAAATAGACCCTAATACAGGTAGAACGCTGTGTAATGGAAAACTCATTCCAAACCGGGGTGCTTGGATCGAGTTCGAAACTAGCCCCAGAGATGTTTTATACGTAAAAATTGATAGAAAAAGAAAAGCTCCTGTTACGATGTTGTTACGTGCCTTAGATTGGAAGAACGACAAAAACATAAAGTCGTCTGAAATAAGTGACAGTCAAATCGCCAGCCTGTTCAAAGATATTGATAATAACCCTGACCACAGCTTTATAAGTACCACCCTGTCTAAAGATTCCACGTCCGATTCGTCTCAGTTAGACGCAGATACTAAACAAAAAGTCACCCAGAGGGAAACTGCATTAATAGAATTTTATAGACGTCAACGTCCCGGAGAACCGCCTAGTATCGAAAATGCTTCAAAATTACTAGGAGACTTGTTTTTTGACGAACGACGTTATGATTTAGGTAAAGTTGGACGCCACCGATTAAACAGAATACTAGAGGCAAGGAAAGAAAGCCAAATTCTTTCTAACCAAGATTTTGTTGAACTAATTCGTCGAATGATAATGATCAATAACGGACAGGCAAAAGTAGACGATATAGATCATTTAGGAAATCGTCGAGTTAGAGCAGTGGGAGAGTTGATTCAAACTCAAATACGAACGGGTCTTATGCGTATGGAGCGAGTTATAAAAGAAAGAATGTCAACACAACTAGATCCAATGGTAACAACTCCAGCTGCACTCATTAATATTAGGCCTATCGTTGCTGCAATCAGAGAGTTCTTCGGCGGTTCTCAACTATCTCAGTTTATGGATCAGACTAACCCACTTTCTGAGTTAACTCACAAACGGAGACTATCTGCTCTTGGTCCCGGTGGATTATCAAGAGAAAGAGCTGGGTTTGACGTAAGGGATGTTCATCACTCTCATTATGGAAGAATTTGCCCAATAGAAACCCCTGAAGGACCAAACATTGGTTTATTAGGGTCCCTATCAACTTATGCCAGAATTAACGAATTTGGGTTCATAGAAACTCCCTATAGAAAAGTTAAATCTGAAATAGCAAGTGATGACCCAGATATTCAAGGTAGAATTCCAACTGAAGATATAAAAGATTCAAATGGAAAAATAGTTGCACGTAAGGGTAAATCAATCAATATGAAAGTGGCGGATTTGATCAATTCTCTAGAGCCTACCGTAGTCCATATCACACCTTACGTTACTTCAAACCCTGACGATATCGTTAATTTTTCTGCGGATGAAGAAGAAAAATATCACATTGGACAGGCAACAACTAACATAGATTCAAAAGGTCAAATGACCGGAGAATTGGTGGAAGTTCGTTTCGGAGGTGAGTCTTATTTTCATGTTCCACCCGACCAAGTGGAGTTTATGGACGTTTCACCCATGCAAATAGTATCTGTTTCTACAGCTCTAATTCCATTCCTTGAACACGATGACGCAAATAGAGCTCTGATGGGTTCAAACATGCAGAGACAAGCTGTTCCACTAATCCAACCTGAGGCGCCGTTAATAGGAACTGGGATGGAGTACCGAGTAGCCAGAGATTCTGGTCAGGTTTTGATAGCCGAGGGAGATGGGATTATTTCGGAATTAACTGGGGATAGCATGACTGTAACATATGAAAACGGTAAATCAACAGTTTACCCCCTTAATAAGTTTTTGAGATCAAATCAAACGACCTGTATTAATCAAAGACCATTAGTAGATAAAGGAACTGTAGTAAAACAAGGACAACCAATAGCAGATAGTTCTTCGACAGATGAAGGAGAATTAGCGTTGGGTCAAAATCTGCGGGTCGGATTTATGAGCTTCGATGGTTACAATTATGAAGATGCCATAATATTGAATCAAGATTTAGTGAAAAATGATCGGTTTACTTCAATACATATTGAAAAACAGGATTTAGAAGCAAGAGATACTAAGCTAGGTTCGGAAGAAATAACCAGAGATATACCTAATGTTGGGGAGGAGAACCTAGCAGACTTGGATGAAGATGGAATTGTTCGAGTTGGAGCATGGGTTAAAGCAGGCGATATTTTAGTCGGAAAGGTGACACCAAAAGGTGAAACTGAGCTAAGTGCAGAAGAAAAATTACTGCGAGCTATTTTTGGCGAAAAAGCACGGGACGTAAAAGACTCAAGTTTACGAGTTCCCCACGGTGATCACGGCAAAGTCATCGAGACAAGAATCCTCACAAAAGAAAATGGAGATGACTTACCTCCGGGTGTGTTAAAAATAGTTAGGGTTTGGATTGCCCATACACGAAAAATAGCACAAGGGGACAAAATGGCCGGGAGACATGGGAATAAGGGTGTAGTAGCGAAAATTCTCCCCCGCGAGGATATGCCTTTTACTGAAGATGGCACTCCTTTGGATATCATTCTAAACCCCATTGGGGTACCCAGCCGAATGAATTTGGGGCAATTACTTGAGACTCACCTGGGTTGGGCTGCCGAAACTCTTGGGTTTCATTCTAGATTGCCGGTATTTAATAATCCAAAAGACGGAGCCATAGAAGATCAAATGGCCCGTGCTTGGATTGTGCAAGAATCCCATGCCCGAGACAAAAAGACGATAAATTCCGTCGAGATTGACTGGGAGAAAGTTAAATCTTGGCTCACTGATCGTAATTACGATATAGCTAAAATTTGGAGCGATGCACAAACTAATAGAGGAGTAGCTCGAGATACTTGTTTAAAAATTTGGTTGAAGGAATACGCAAATATCGAAACCAAACAGTTGAAGCCATCTGATCTAATGCAAGCTGCATTAAAACTCGCCAGAGATAAAAAATTGTCTGCTCCAATATTTGGGAAACAGAAGGTCTTTGATGGAAGAACAGGCGAAGAATATGATCAACCTGTCACTGTAGGTAACGTTTATATGCTGAAATTAATTCATTTAGTTGAGGATAAAATTCATGCTAGGTCAACCGGTCCATACTCACTAATAACCCAACAGCCATTAGGCGGAAAGGCTCAATTTGGTGGGCAACGTTTTGGGGAAATGGAAGTTTGGGCACTAGAGGCCTATTCCGCAGCGCACACGTTGCAAGAAATCTTGACTATTAAGTCCGACGATACGGTGGGTCGAGTAAAAACTTATGAATCTATCGTTAAAGGTGAACCAGTAATACAACCCGGAGTTCCGGAATCTTTTCATGTTTTAATGAAAGAGATTCAAGGGCTGGGGCTTTCTATGGAATTAATGAGTGGTGATTTCTCCAAATCTGAAACCCCACAACAGGATGATGCGGTGGTAAATATGGGCCTGAGTTGGAATGAAATTTCGGATAACGACTTTAATTTATTGGATTTTGAAGCACTACCAGCTGATCTGGTTGATGATGATTTAGATGAATCTGAAACCACAGAGACAGAAGATGACAACGAAGATTCAGAAGATGATATATCTGACGAATCTGATGTTTTTGGATTAGATGAAGATTAGAAAATTTATCAATGCTAATAATGGGATTTTTATTCACTAAAACTTAAACCCCAAATAGGAGAATTTTTATCAATGGTACAACCAGGTTCTGATTTCAACGCTATACGGATATCCCTCGCATCCCCAGAACAGATGCGTGCTTGGTCAAATGGTGAGGTAACCAAACCAGAAACAATAAATTATAGAACTCTGCGTCCTGAAAAAGACGGTCTTTTTTGTGAAAAAATTTTCGGTCCAACTAAAGATTGGGAATGTTATTGTGGAAAATACAAGAAAATACGTTATAGAGGCGTAATATGTGATCGGTGCGGTGTTGAAGTAACTCGTTCTAAAGTGAGAAGAGAACGGATGGGACATATTAAATTAGCAGCCCCTGTTTCACATATTTGGTTTGCTAAAGGCACTCCATCACGAATAGGTCTATTGCTAGATATTTCCCCAAAAAATCTCGAACGAATTATATATTTTTCACAGTATGTAATCACTTCGATAAATGAAACTGTTAAAGAAGAAGCGATAAACGCGCTAGAGGGGTACAGGAATTCAGAATTAACAAGGATTAGTGAAGAGTTAGGCGTTAAAGACGGATCTGATTCAAATCCAAATGAGAGTCCTTTAGATGAAAACGTAAATCCTCCCGAAAATTCTGATAACGACAATACAAACAAAACTTTTGATTCTCTGAAACAAGAAATTGACTTGGAAACAGATGACAGAATAAATGAAATTCAATCTATTCAACCCATGGATTTGTTAACTGAAACAATGTTCAGAGAGTTATCTGATAGAGCCAACGGAGTATTTATTGCACAAATGGGAGCGGAAGCAATTCAATCGCTTTTAGAAAAAATTAATTTAGACGATCTAAGCGTTAACCTGAGAAATACTATAAGAGATGCTTCCGGCCAACGAAGACTGCGTGCAATAAAACGGCTCAGAGTAGTCGAATCCTTCAGAAAAGGGGGTAGTAAACCGGAATGGATGATATTAAACGTTCTTCCTGTCTTACCACCCGATTTACATCCTATGGTTCAACTTGACGGTGGCAGATTCGCGACGAGCGACCTAAACGATTTGTACCGCAGGGTAATTAACCGTAACAATCGATTAAAACACTTAATCGAACTACAAGCGCCTAACATTATAATACGTAATGAAAAACGGATGTTACAAGAATCAGTAGATGCCCTAATTGACAACGGTCGGAGAGGGCGAGCTATTTCTGGTAGCCACAACCATAAATTAAAATCATTAACGGATTTACTAAGAGGGAAACAAGGAAGATTTCGTCAAAATCTTCTGGGCAAACGCGTTGATTATTCTGGGAGGTCCGTCATTATTTCAGGTCCAACGCTAAAGTTAAACCAATGTGGCCTGCCAAGAAAGATGGCTTTAGAATTATTCAAACCTTTTGTAATGAATTCCCTGATAATGAGAGGCTATGCACTGAATATTAAAAGTGCTAAAAAAATGACGGAAGGTGGGAGCCCTGAAGTTCAGGATATATTGGAAGAGGTTATAAAAGATCATCCCGTTTTACTAAATAGAGCTCCGACCCTACATAGACTAGGAATCCAAGCATTTAATCCAACTCTTGTTGATGGATCAGCGATACAACTTCACCCACTTGTGTGTACGGCATTTAATGCTGACTTTGATGGAGACCAAATGGCAGTTCATGTGCCACTTTCTAGAGAAGCAATCGTTGAAGCTAATCGATTGATGATGTCAACAAATAATATGTTAGCGCCTAGTTCCGGTTACCCCATAGTTTCCCCTACTTTGGATATGGTACTGGGGATTTACTACCTTACTACCTTTGAGAGTGTTACAGAAGGAAAAACACAGAGCCTAGAGACAATGAGAACATTTGGGAGTACGGATGACGCTCTTTTATCACTTGACACAAAGAACATTCGGCTTAAAGAAAAGATTAAAGTCCTAATAGAAAAGAAATGGATTGAGACAACGGTTGGCAGAATTATATTCAATAATGCACTATCGGGATTGGATTTTTTAAACATCGATTTTAACAGAGCCGAGATTGAAGAAATAGTTGCCAACATTTTTCAAAGATTTGGAAATGAAGTCACTGCTGAAGTTCTCGATAAAATGAAAGATCTCGGATTTCAATATGCCACTCAATCCGGAACAACTATAGCCATGAGAGATATTGTTGTACCTTCAAGTAAACAATCTTTATTATCAAACGCTGACCAAAAAATTAGAGGTCTAGACAATCAATATCAAGCAGGTCTCATAACGGACAATGAAAGATACGTTGCTTCAATTGATATTTGGACCGATGTTTCCGACAAAATGACAAACGCAGTTAATGATAATCTGCCAAATTATCAAGGTATTCACACAATGGCAGAATCTGGTGCCAAAGGAAATTTAGCACAGATCAAACAAATGGCTGGAATGCGCGGACTTATGTCTGATCCAAAGGGCCGTATTATAGAAATGCCGATAAGGTCAAGTTTTGCCGAGGGGCTTTCTGTTTTGGAATATTTTATTTCAACCCATGGTGCAAGAAAGGGGTTAGCTGATACGGCTTTACGGACGGCTGATTCAGGATATCTAACAAGAAGATTGGCCGATGTTGCACAAGACGTAATTATTAATTCCGAAGATGACCTTAACTCTCAAGGATTTTTGATAGAAGATTCGGATGAAAATAGCATTCAAGCTAGAATTTCAGAGAGGATCCACACTAGATACCCAGCAGAAACCATAGTACATCCTGAAACAGGTGAAGTATTGGCGGACCGAAATACTTTGATAACAGCGGAAATAGCAAAAAACATCCAAGACGCTGGTGTGAAAAAATGCTACGTTCTATCCCCATTAAGTAGTTCACATCTCCGTGGTATTTCAAAAAAAAGCTATGGCGCATCATTAGCAACAGGTGAAGAGGTCTTAATAGGCGAAGCTGTAGGTATAATGGCTGCCCAATCAATTGGGGAGCCCGGCACACAGCTAACTATGAGAACCTTCCATACAGGAGGAGTCGCTGGGCAAGATATCACTTCGGGATTACCACGTGTTGTGGAAATTTTTGAAGCTAGAATTCCAAAGGGTTGCGCCGTCATTTCAGATATCAGTGGTACGGTAAAACTTCAACAATCTCCAGAAGAACGTATAGTTAAAATAATTTCATACGAAAACCAAACTCACTCTGTTGAGATTCCCGGAACTCACAAACAGCTCGTAAAAACCGGAGACTGGGTCAATGCAGGTGACCCAATAATCGGAGTTAAAAAAACATTACGAAACTCCAAATTAAAGTTGGGTGATAACGACCAGCTACCACCAGAGTTATTCTCTCCTGTACCTGGTGAGGCTACTGTATCAAAAGGTGTAGTAACTATTAAGTGGGACGAAGTAAATGAAAGGCAATATGTTATACCCGCCGCTGCAGAATTACTTGTTGGGGATGGTGACAATGTGGAATCAGGACAAGCCATAAGTAGTGGATCAATGAACCCTCATGATATTTTGCGAATTAAGGGTGCTGCATCTCTTCAACGTTACATAGTCGACGAAGTACAAGCCGTTTATCGGTCACAGGGTGTAAAACTTCACGACAAACACATTGAACTGATAGTCAGACAGATGCTTAAAAAGGTACGTGTCGATAATATTGGAGCGTCTGATTTAATACCTGGTGAATTGATCGATAAAAATGTCTTTGAGGTTGAAAATAAAAGGCTAATCGATAATGATCAGGAGCCTGCCACCGGCAGCCCGGTGTTGCTAGGAGTAACGAGAGCTTCTTTGAACACAGACTCTTTCTTATCTGCTGCCTCATTTCAAGAAACTGCTAGGGTTTTGACCGAAGCAGCAGTCAATGGATCCATAGACAACCTAAATGGATTAAAAGAAAATGTAATTATAGGCAGGTTAATTCCTGCTAGGTTGGATCAATCCGAAAGTGGTAGAGCTAAACTGGGTATAACTGATATATCAGAAGGTAATTTAACTGGAATCACACAAGGTCCTAAAACATTTGACGAGGCGATAGCAATGATGGCCGGCAACGACCCCTCCGAAATGGATAAATATTCGACCGGTGGAGAAACAGATGAAATTAGCATTTCCTCAATTGAGGTAGAAAAAGCTGCCATGTCGATGAAAAACGACAGTAACGAAGAATCTTCTATTGAAAAATTGGCTGACGCTTTTTTTGAACCGAAAAACGATGAAACAAAAGACGATTAGAGATCAGGGATTAAAAAAAGAATCCGCCAGACTAACCCTAGGGCGGTTAGCTCAGATGGCTAGAGCGCGTCGTTGACATCGACGAGGTCACAGGTTCAAGTCCTGTATCGCCCACCAATTAAATTTATTATAAATTCTGGTTTAGTTTAAAGTGCCTATTAATTTCGACAAACTTAGCATCCAAGATAAAAAGGCTTATCTTGACAAGATGAGACATTCCGCAGCTCATGTATTAGCTGAATCAGTTAAAAAAATATATCCGTCAGCAAAATTAACTATAGGGCCTTCTATTGAAGACGGATTTTTTTACGATTTTGACGTTGCTGAACCTTTTACCCCTAACGATCTTGCATCTATAGAAAAAGAAATGGAAAAATCTATCAAGAAAGATACTTATTTTTCGGAAAGAGAAGTTACAAAAGAATTCGCAAAATCTCTTATTAAGGATAACCCTTATAAACTTGAAATATTAGCAGGAATTTCTTCGAATGAAAAAATTACTTTATGTAGTCATTCAAATGGAGACTTCGAAGACTTATGTAGAGGAGGACATGTAGAAAAAACTGGGGATATAAAAGCTTTTAAACTTATGTCGACTTCTGGGGCATATTGGAGAGGTAAAGAAAGTAATCCCATGCTACAGCGAATATACGGTACAGCATGGGAATCAAAAAAGTCTCTAAAAAAATTTTTAATTCAAAGGGAAGAGGCTGCTAAACGGGACCATCGAACGATAGGTCGTGATCTCCAATTGTTTTATTTTGATGCTGTGGCCCCAGCAAGTCCTTTCTTCCTTCCAAATGGCACGGTTATTTTAAATGAACTTTATAGCTTTATGCGTGACCTTTACAAAAAATACAATTACGATGAAGTGGTCACACCAGAAATTTTTAATACCGATCTTTGGAAAAAGTCTGGACACTACACGAACTATTCAGACAGTATGTATTTTATTAATATAGACGACTTCGAATACGGTGTAAAGCCTATGAATTGCCCGGCGGCTGCCCTGCTATATAAATCCCAATTTCATTCGTACCGAGAACTCCCTCTGAGATTTGCAGATTTTGGTAGATTACATCGATACGAAAAATCAGGCGTAACTCACGGCCTAAACAGAGTACGAACGTTTACGCAAGATGATGCTCACATATTTTGTACCATTGACCAAATTGATAACGAAATTAAATCCTTTTTAAACATGCTTTCGGAATCGTACAAGGTTTTTGGGTTCAATAATATGAGATTTACCTTATCACTTAGACCAGAAAAAAGGGTGGGTAGCGATAATTTATGGGATAGAGCAGAAACGACATTACAAAAAATATTAGATGGATCAACGTGTGATTACAGCCTGGAAAAAGGAGAAGGGGCATTTTATGGTCCAAAAATAGATGTTTTTGTCCCTGATGCAATTGGACGAGAATGGCAACTTGGCACTGTTCAACTCGACTTTTCCTTACCTGAGCGTTTCGAGCTTGAATACACTGAAGAATCTGGTTCAAGAGTAAAATGTGTCGTGATTCATCGAGCAATGCTTGGGTCGATGGAACGGTTTTTGGGAGTTTTAATTGAGCATACTGCTGGTTCGCTTCCCTTGTGGCTATCGCCGTTACAAGTTGTTGCAATACCTATAGCAGATAGACATCGGCAATACTGTAAATCAGTAGTGGACAAACTTAAATTATCAAAATTTCGCGCCAGAGTCGATGGATCTAATGAACGTATGAATGCCAAAATTCGAACCGCCCAATTACAAAAAGTTCCATATATGATTATTTGTGGGGATAAAGAATCCCAAAATAATTCCATATCAATTAGGTCCCGCGATGGAATCAATCAAGAAATCATCAATATTGATGATTTCATTGATGTACTAAATGATGAACGGTCCAACCGTTCATATTCGCATCGTTAAAATTGATCTTACTAACGCGTTAAATAGGTTCCAAACCTAAATAGAGATTTTCTACACTCGAGAAATCCGATAAGCTTGTTTCATGGTGAATAAATCTGTGAAATTATATAGGGGTCTGCAGGGAGTATACTTCGATAGGACCCGTACTACCTTTATTGATGGTAGTAATGGGATTTTAGAGTATCGCGGATACAATATTCACGATTTAGCAGAAAAATCGACCTTTGAAGAAGTTTCATATTTGTTACTGCACGGAGATTTGCCAAATAGGCAGCAGTTAGACACATTTAACGACTCTTTGAAGGAAGCACGAAATTTGCCAGCGCAAATCTTCAGTATCATAGACGAAATAAAAAACTCGCACCCAATGGACGTTTTAAGAACAGCAGTATCGGCCCTTGCATCATTTGATGAAGACCGTGAAAACGATACTGTCGAAGGTGCGATAAAAAAAGGCATTAGATTAACTTCGCAAGTTCCAACTATAGTTATGGCCCATCACAATATCCGAAATGGCAACCCCCCAATAGAGCCTAATCAAAATTTGAATCACGCTGGAAATTTTCTATACATGTTGAATGGGAAAATACCTAGCCAACAAACTATAAATCTTATGGACAAGGATTTTATTCTACACGCCGATCACGGATCTAACGCGTCTGCATTCACGGCGAGGGTGGTCGCTAGTACAAATGCAGACCTACATGGGGCAATTACTGCCGGTATCGCAGCACTTTCTGGTCCGTCACACGGAGGGGCAGCCGAAAACGTAATGCAAATGGCGAAAGAAATCGAATCCCCTGAAAAAGCTGAAGGTTATGTGAAGACGCTTTTGGCAAACAGAGAAAGAGTCATGGGTTTCGGACATCGTGTATACAGATCCGAAGACCCAAGAGCCCGTCATCTTAAGGAGGGGGTGAAAAGATTAAGCGCAGAGGTTGGGCAACCCCATTGGTATCAGATATTGGAGGCAGTCCAAAAAGCTATGTCACCATATAGTAGAAGAGGTATCCACGTAAATGTTGATTTTTTTGCAGGCGTTATCTATTACTTAAGCGGTATACCCCAAGATTTGTTTGTACCAATATTTGCAGTTGGTAGAATTCCCGGCTGGGTAATTCAGGTAATAGAACAATATGAACACAACATTTTAATTCGCCCTCTGCTACATTACACTGGTGAAAGGGAACGTACGTATATTCCATTGAAAGATAGAGTTTAATAAACCAAGGTTCCTACTCCATTGTCGAGTCTTAACGAACAACTTGTAAAATATATCTCTGATAATGGCCCAATAACTTTCCGTGATTTTATGGAGTCGTCCCTGTATGACGAGAATTTCGGCTATTACACTTCAAAAAAACCAAACAAGAAATTTGGGTACACGAACGATTATTTTACTAGCCCCCATGCCCACCCAACATTTGGATTATTGATAGCCATATTTTTAAAAAATATCCACGTTTTAATGGGTAAGAAGGATAATTTCACAGTAATTGAACACGGATCTGGTGACGGTATATTAGCACGTGATGTGATCGAATTCTCTAGAATGATCAACAAAACTTTTGGCAAATCTTTGAATTACTTAGCGATCGATAAAACTCCAGAATGTAACACTTTTCAAGAGATAAAAACTTATGAGGCAATTTCCAATATCAGAGCTGATGTTTATTTGTCTAACGAACTGATAGATTCAATACCGGTCCATCGATTTGTAATCAGGGCATCCCAATTAAAAGAAATATTTGTAGATGTAAAAGATGGTGCATTAGTCCAAAAAGAAGGACCAGTATCAGATACAGAGATTTTTCGTAGAGTGCAACCCTTTATTCCAAATCTACCCAATGGATATATGGGTGAAGTATGCGTTGCGTATGAAAATTGGGCACGCGAAGTACGTGGCCTCGTTGAATCAGGAATAGTTATATCAATCGATTATGGTCACAATATTGAAAAATTATACACTCCGGAACGACGAGGAGGACTATTACGGTGCTATAACGGTCACAACATGAATCAAAATCCGTATTTAAACCCTGGTAGTCAAGATATTACAAGCCATGTAGATTTTTCATCGTTAAATGAAGCTTTAGGGAAGGTAGGATTCGTGAAAATAGCAAACTATTCTCAAAAAACCTTTTTGGAACAGCTTGGAATACATAACTTTGCAAAAGACGTTATAAAAAAGTTTAAAAGTAATCACATAAATGTTAAATCGCTACAGGAAAATTTAGAAGGTATTTTAACTTTAGTTGAAGAAAATGGATTGGGATCATTCCAAATATATATACACTCAACCCCTGATTTAAGTTCATTATTAGTAAAAAAGTTGGATCAACTGACTATGCCTGTAAAAGACTTGAATTGCCCTCTTACATCATCCCAAAGAGATTATGTAAATTTTTTATCTTCGCCCTATAAAAAATCAGGATTTCTTCCACAAAAATCTTGGGAAGAACTTTTTTGATACACAAGAAACGTGGTTGAAAATTGGCACACAAATTATTAAAAACTCCACTGTACAACGCACACATTAAATCCGGAGCTAAAATAATACCTTTTGCTGGATGGAATATGCCATTACAGTACAAGAATGGAATTTTATTTGAAGTTAGAGCGGTTCGAACATCGGTTGGAATGTTTGACGTTTCGCATATGGGTAGAATCGAATTTTACGGTAAAAATATTTTATCCATATTAGAAAAAATCATGAGCATTAACATCTATTCTCTTACAGAAGGAAAATGTAAATACAATTTGATCTGTAACGATGCGGGAGGAATTATAGATGATACTATAATCTCTCGATTGAAACCCAATTTATATTCTCTGGTAGTAAACGCAGTAAATACGGTTCAAGTCACAAACTGGATGAAAAAACACGGTGGTGACGAATCCAATATGGCAATAAAAACCTATGACACAAGTATGATTGCAGTTCAAGGGCCAAAGTCCAACGATGTAATTAACAAATTATCCAAAACACCAATTAATATTGAGAGATTTTCTATTACTGAAACCAAACTATCCGGAATACAATGTTTGATTAGCCGCACCGGGTACACTGGTGAAGACGGGTTTGAAATTATTTGTTCATCCGTAAAATCCAACGTTTTATGGCAATCTTTATTGGAGAGTGGAGTCACACCATGCGGTTTAGGGGCTCGAGATGTTTTAAGAATTGAAGCTGGGTTGCCACTACACGGAAATGATATCTCTGAAGCATATAATCCATTCCAATCACAATTACATAAATTTGTTAGTTTACATAGTGAAAAATATGTCGCCAAAAAATCTTTAAAAAAGATAAAATCAATGAATTTAAAGAACCAGCTAGTAGGAATAAAACTGACTGAAAGAGGTATCCCGAGAAAAGGACACAATATATTTATCAACGACTCGAAACAAAGTAAGGGTAGTATTACTTCTGGAACATTCTCTCCGACAATTTCATCTGGGATTGGTCTTGGATACATTTGTTCAAAATATTCGGCTCCAGGTACTAAAGTGAAAATCGATATTAGAGGTAAAAAAATTAATGGAGTAGTTGTGAACGTTCCGTTTTTTAAAAAAATTACATAGGATTAATTGAAATTGGAATTTCAACATTCGTGAAGTGGATCTGACTGAAATGAAATATTCAAAAGAACATGAGTGGGTAAAAATCGAAGATGGTAAAGCCACTATCGGTATAACCAATTTTGCCCAGGAATCACTTGGCGACATCGTATATATCGATTTACCGGATATTGGTTTCAAGATTGTCCAATTCGAAAAATTTGGTGAAGTCGAATCAGTTAAAGCCGTGAGTGATTTGTATGCTCCGATATCCGGTACCATCATCGAAATCAATCCCCTCGCCGAAACAAATCCAGAAACCGTAAATAGTTCCCCTCATGAAAATGGGTGGCTTTTAAGGGTTGATTCGTTCAACTTAGATGAACTAGAATCTCTCATGTCCGAATCTGAATATTTGAAAATTATTTAGAATATTAAATATTCAGATTTGTCTTGCTAAATACAAATAATCATCCATATATTCCTAACACATCTCAACAGGCAAATGAAATGTTGAAAACAATTGGAGTCAGGTCTTTCAACGATCTGTTATCTGATATACCCGAACAACGTCTTTACCCAGATATATCGCTGGCTAATCCTTTATCAGAGTCTGAATTATTTAACAATCTGGTCACGTTATCAAAAGAAAACATAGGTCCTGAAGATTATTCCTATTTCCTTGGTGCTGGCGCTTATCGGCACTATATTCCATCCACTGTTAAAACCATAGCATCTAGGGGAGAATTTTTGACAGCCTATACACCTTATCAACCGGAGGCTGCGCAAGGTACCTTACAAGTTGGATTTGAATTTCAAAGTATGATATGTCAACTTACGGGAATGGATTTAACCAACGCTGGTATGTATGACGGCCCAACAGCATTCGCTGAGGCCTGCCTAATGGCGTCAAGAATTACAAAAAAAAACACTATTGGTTTACTCCCGTCAACGGACCCCAGAATAGTTGCTGTCCTTCAATCCTATATAAAAAATAAAAATTTAAAAATTTTAACGATTCGATCTAAAGAGGATTATAAACAGAAAGACTTGGCGTGCATTGGTGTTCAGTATCCGGACTTCTTTGGGAGCATATCAGATGTTAAAAGTATTTCCGATATTTGTAAATCGATCGATGCCCTCTCTGTTGTGCACGTAAATCCGATTAGTTTAGGTTTACTCAAACCCCCTGGCGAATTAGGGGCAGATATTGTGACAGCTGAAGGTCAACCGTTGGGTATCCCTATGTCTTTTGGAGGACCCTATGTAGGTTTATTTAGTTGCTCAAAGAAATACATGCGGCAAATGCCCGGAAGAATAATAGGTCAAACAACGGATACAAACGGAAACGTTGCTTATACGTTAACTCTACAGACACGAGAGCAACATATAAGAAGAGAAAGAGCGACTTCAAATATATGTACTAGCACCCAACTTATGGCTTTGATGGTTTCAGTCTATCTTGCCACACTAGGCCCTGAGGGAATGAAGAGGACTGCAACCCTTTGTTATCAGAAAGCACATTACGCGGCGGACCGTATAAACAATTTAAAAGGATTTGAAGTTGAAAAACAATTAAACTTTTTTAATGAATTTATTATTAAATGCCCCACTGACCCCGATCATATTAACGATGCCCTTCTAGCAAATAAAATTATTGGGGGCCTAAATTTACATCCCATGGTGGAAAACGGAATGCTGGTGTGTTGTACCGAACTGAACACTAAAGAAAATATTGACTCATTCGTAACATCACTTGAAAAAGCGACTATCGGATAAATCGATGTACAAGAAAACTATAGATAGAACTCTTTTAATGGACAGGTCAATAAATGGCAGAATATCTTTCGAGGTTCCCATTTCAGATGTTCCTAATCAAAAGTTGCCCGAAGAAAAACATTTGAGATCCCAATTACCCCTACCAGAACTTTCCCAGTTGGAAATAATAAGATACTTTTCCACTTTGAGCCAATTAAATTTCTCCATAGATACTAATTTCTATCCGCTAGGTTCCTGCACAATGAAGTA
>PCAX01000001.1 GCA_002730795.1 Chloroflexota bacterium | reverse complement strand
TGCTGCCTCCCGTAGGAGTGGGGGCCGTGTCTCAGTCCCCCTCTGGCTGGTCGTGCTCTCACACCAGCTACCCGTCTTAGGCTTGGTAGGCTATTACCCCACCAACTACCTGATAGGACGCGAGCTCATCTTTGAGCGGTGACCGGTTACCCGGCACCATTTCCTCCGCCTCGTCTATGAAACGGAACGTACGCGGTATTAGCACAAGTTTCCCTGTGTTATCCCCCTCTCAAAGGCAGATCACTCACGTGTTACTCAGCCGTCTGCCACTAGGTATCCACCCCTAAAGGTGGTACCTCGTTCGACTTGCATGCATTAGGCGTGCCGCCAACGTTCGTCCTGAGCCAGGATCAAACTCTCCGTAAATTAATGGTTCTTTCTACTCACTGTTCAGTTGTTAAAGAGCGCGACATGAGAAAGAAATCTCAAGTGCGAATCTTAATGGTATTTTTTTTCTTAACCAAGTGTCAATACAAAAACATGAGCTTAAACTGGTCGTAGAAGAAAAATATATACGATAATATTAGAATATCAGCGTTTTTTTAATTCGCTCAAAAAATAATCGTTAAACACTAATCACCTAATAAAATCATGACTAAAAACATACCAGGCGAACCGTACACCCGAATATCCTCTATGGAAGCTCACGATAAAACAAATTCCGATGGGTCAACGATAATAGACGTAAGACGGGAAGATGAGTATATTTCTGGACACGTTACCGACTCCCTTTGGATTCCTGTTGATGAAATAATAGCGAGGTATGCGGAAATTCCCGAAGAAGGAGACCTATTATTCATATGCGAGGTAGGAGCCAGATCGGGATTAGCCGCGGAATATGCAGCAGCGATGGGAGCTGACACATCTAGGCTTTTCAATATAGAAGACGGAACTGGAACCTGGGCAACGAATGGGTATCCAATTTCTAAAGGTAATGTTGCGTAGGACGTGACTATATTAGCCGTAGGAACTATCGCATACGATAGTGTGGAAACGCCCGCAGGCACCAGTAACGAACAACTAGGTGGGTCAGGGGTTTATTTTTCATTGTCAGCAAGTTATTTCTCTAATGTCACGTTAATGGGAGTTATCGGGAAAGATTTTAAAGGTTCGGATATTTCATTGTTGAAATCACACAAAATTGATACATCCGGGATAAAAACTTCTAATGGAAACACTTTCCGTTGGAAAGCTAATTACAATGACAATATCAATAATGCCATCACTTTAGAAACCCAATTAAACGTTCTCAAAAATTTCGATCCGGAAGTCAACGTAGAACAGTCTAATTCCGAATATCTATTTCTAGCAAACATTGATCCAAAACTACAAAACAAAGTTTTGCATTCCATGTCACATACTTTGAAATTCTCCGCTTTGGATACAATGGACTTTTGGATAAATAATGATATAGCCGGTTTGAAAAATATTATCAGTCAAGTGGACACGTTGATAATCAATGAATCTGAAGCCAAACAAATTACTGACGAACCAAATTTATCAAAGGCAGCAATTGCACTATCCGGGATGGGCCCTCAAATAATAATCATTAAATTAGGCGAATATGGAGTATCTCTTTTTGCCTCCGGTTTTAAATTCATAATTCCGGCATTTCCGATAGAAAATATTGTAGACCCTACGGGAGCGGGTGATTCTTTTGCTGGTGGATTCATGGGTTATTTGCATACATGCCCCGACATAAGTGAAAACGCTTTAAGGAATGCGGTAGTCTGCGGAAATGTAATGGCGTCATTCACGGTCGAAGACTTTGGAACCAAAAAAATCAGATCTCTTTCCATGAAAGAAATACTGCAAAGATTTAATCAATTTTGGGAACTTACGAAATTTGAAAGAGATTTTATTAAAATTAAATAACCAGATAAAGCTACGAATGAGACATCGTTAATTAGAAAGTAAATAGTGAAATATAGGGGAAAAATGAATTACGACATAAAAGATATTAATCTAGCACCCAATGGAGCATTAAGAGCGGAATGGGCAGAAAGAGAAATGCCTGTCCTTAGAGATATTAAGACTAGATTTAAACAGGAAAAACCCTTAAAGGGAATCAAAATTTCTGGCTGTCTCCATATAACAGCCGAGACAGCCAATCTTGCACATACATTGAAGGATGGAGGGGCGGATCTGAGTTTATGCGCATCTAATCCACTATCAACACAAGACGACATCGCGGCCCATCTCGTAGCATCAGGCATACCAATTTTTGCAATAAAAGGTGAGGATCCTGATACATATTACCGGCACATTGAAGCAGTGGTAAACCATGGACCCAACATAACGGTTGACGATGGAGCCGACGTTGTGGCGTTACTTCATAGTGAAAAACAGGATTTGATTAAAAATGTAATAGGAGGCATGGAAGAAACGACTACAGGAGTAATTAGGTTGAAGGCTCTACATAATCAGGGTAAGTTACGATACCCGATTATAGCCGTAAATGACTCCGATACGAAGCACATGTTTGATAATCGATACGGAACAGGTCAGAGTTCTCTAGATGGAATAATACGCGCGACAAATATTTTAATTACTGGAAAAACTATTGTAACAATAGGTTATGGTTGGTGTGGAAAAGGGTTCGCTTCGAGGGCCAAGGGTATGGGAGCACATACTGTTGTTTGTGAAGTTGACCCTGTGCGAGCATTAGAGGCTGTGATGGACGGGCATACCGTCTTGGAAATGAATGATGCATCAAAAGTAGGTGACATTTTTCTGACTGTCACAGGAGGAATTAATGCTATCGATAAAAGTCATTTCAGAAACATGAAAGATGGCGCTATAGTTGCAAATTCTGGACACTTCAACGTCGAAATCAATATCGATGCTCTTAAAAAAATGTCTGAATCCAAAAGAAAAGTACGACCCTACGTGGAAGAACACACTTTAGAGAATGGGAAAAAAATTTTCCTATTAGGTGAAGGGCGTTTAATTAACTTGACGGCAGCCGAAGGGCATCCTCCGAGTGTGATGGATATGAGTTTCGCTAATCAGGCTTTGGCAGGAGAATACATAGTAGCAAATTACAAAAATATGGAACCTGGTGTCCATATCCTACCAAACGAAATTGATTCTGAGATAGCTAGACTAAAATTACACGCAATGGGAATGACATTTGATGAATTAACTGAAGAGCAGGAAACGTATCTTAATAGTTGGGAAATTGGAACGTAAATACTAAAATTATTATGGAAAAAGAAATGAAAAACCAAAACTATCTACTCACATCCGAGTCTGTTTCCGAAGGCCACCCAGATAAAATATGTGACCAGATTTCTGATGGAGTTTTAGATGCCGTTCTAGAACAGGATCCTTTGGGAAGAGTTGCCTGCGAAACAGCTGTAACTACTGGCCTAGTTTTAGTTTTTGGTGAAATAACTACTACAGCAAAAATTGATATTAGGTCTATCGTGAGAAATACAATTGAAAAAATTGGTTACAATAACAGCGAATATGGGTTTGATGGTAAGTCATGTGCTGTGATTATTGCGCTCGATGAACAATCTACGGATATCAGGGAAGCTGTCGATAATGCAATTGAAACCAGAAAAAAAACAGATCAAAAAGAGGTAGGAGCAGGCGATCAAGGAATGATGATAGGATACGCTTCAGACGAAACTCCTGAATATATGCCTCTAGCTATTTCTCTTGCACATAAACTTACTAGAAAAATGTCGGAATGTAGAAGAAATGGGAAAATACCCTATCTAAGACCAGATTCTAAAAGCCAAGTAACAATCGAATATACCCCCGCAAATAACCCCGTAAGAATAGACACTATCGTTCTCTCGACCCAACACGACCCCGAAGCGGAACAAGATCAAATAAACGAAGATCTTACATCTCACGTAATAAATTCAGTGATTCCCGATAAACTTATTGATACAAAAACCAAAATTTATGTAAACCCATCAGGTCGGTTTGTAACGGGAGGACCCGTCGGAGACGCAGGACTAACGGGTAGAAAAATTATAGCGGACACTTACGGTAGTAGTGCAAGGCATGGAGGTGGAGCTTTCTCTGGTAAAGACCCTACAAAAGTAGACAGGTCAGCTGCTTATGCATGTAGATGGGTAGCAAAAAATCTGGTTGCAGCCGGGGTGGCAAAACGCGTTGAAGTACAAGTTTCATACGCAATAGGCGTCGCCGAACCAGTGTCCATTACAGTTGACACATTTGGAACAAGTGAATTATCAAACAGTCAAATAGAAAATATTGTAAGAAAAAACTTCGACTTACGACCAGGAGCTATTATTACTGACTTAAATTTAAGAACTCCAATATATCAACAAGTAGCAGCATATGGCCATTTCGGGAGAAATGATTTGAATTTGCCATGGGAAAATTTAAACAAGCTAGTTTCCATAACTAAAGATATTAAGTTATAGATCCAAATATGTCGACGCACCCTGAAATAAAGTTTGGAACCGATGGGTGGCGCGGGATTATCGGAGATGAATTTACGTACAAAAATGTGAGAACAGTTGCTTCTGCAATTTCTCATTACATCGCTGAAAGTAATGATCTTAACAATACAATCATAGTGGGGTTTGACACTAGATTCAGCTCAGATCTGTTCGCGACGGCTGTCGCCGAAATAATTTCTTCCCATAACATCAACGTAAAAATATTTTCTAGACCGGCTCCGACTCCTGTTTGTAGTTATTCTGTTATACAAAACAACTCTCAATTAGGTGTCATGATAACCGCAAGTCATAATTCTCATGAATGGAACGGCATAAAAATTAAATCTGAAAAAGGCAGTTCCATTAATCCTGAAATAGTCACTCGAGTCGAAAACATAATTGAAGAAGTCATAACAAAAAAAAGGACGTTAAGGGGTAAAAGCAATTCTCAAATACATATATTCGATCCAATTCCCAGTTATTTAGAAGGAATAAAAAAAGTAGTTGATATCGACCAAATTAAATCTTCGAAATTAAATATCATCGTTGATAATATGCACGGATCTGGAGCAGGTTTATTGTCTTCCCTATTATCAGATGGGAATATTAGAATTACTGAAATTCGTTCAAAAGCAAATCCCAAATTCCCAGGTATGGAAAAACCTGAACCGATAGAAACGAATCTTAAACCTTTATCTCAGATGGTAATAAAAAAAGGAGCACACTTAGGACTAGCATTTGATGGCGATGCCGACAGATTAGGAATAATAGATGAAAATGGTAAATTTGTTACCACATTAGAAGCGTTTTCTGCTCTTGTTAATCACTTCTTAGGCTATCGCAATGAAACTTCCGGTGTAGCATGTACAATAACTATGAGTTCTATGGTCGATAAGTTGGGAGAAAACTACAACATCCCCGTTTATAGGACTCCAGTAGGATTCAAATACGTCGGGCCAAAAATGATGGAAAAATCTTGCTTCATCGGCGGGGAAGAAAGTGGAGGATACGCTTTCAAACAACACATCCCCGAACGAGATGGAATTCTATCAGCTCTATTTTTTTTAGAAGCTCTGATTATACAGAAGAAAAAACCATCCAGTTTGATTGCAGAATTACAAAAACAAATGGGTCCACACGTTTTTGAACGAGCAGATTTAAGTTTCCCACCAAATCTTAGAAAAACATTTGAATTGAAGATAGATCAACTTTCGGTCGATTCAATCGGTGGTAGTGAAGTTGTGTTAGCGGACAGACAAGATGGCATCAAATTGACCCTGAAAGATGGCTCCTGGTTAGCTATAAGAATGTCTGGTACGGAACCTTTGATTAGAGTTTATGTTGAATCTTCTGATAAAACAAAAATTAAAAAAATATTTAACGACGTATTCATCAAGTTAAAAAAGTAATAATGGTGCCGAGGGCGAGATTCGAACTCGCATGACCTTTGACAGTCGGTGGGTTTTAAGCCCACTGCGTATACCATTCCGCCACCCCGGCTGTAATAGTTAGATGTATATATTTACATATCAAATGTTAATACGTATACACTAATAGTT
Organism: Chloroflexota bacterium; assembly: GCA_002730795.1. Classification (GTDB taxonomy): domain Bacteria; phylum Chloroflexota; class Dehalococcoidia; order Lucifugimonadales; family Lucifugimonadaceae. Next base: position 18,298 of record PCAX01000001.1, on the reverse strand, counting down.
ACACACCACAAACGTGTCTATTAAGTATAAAAAAGGTTCTAAAATAAATGAAATCGGACAATACACAATCAACCATAGGAATCATTGGTGGGTCCGGTATATATGATTTAGACAAACTCACTGACGCTCAGTGGATTGATGTAGAGTCCTCATTCGGGAAACCATCTGATTCAATTTTAATTGGATTTATTAATGACCAGAGAGTCGCATTTCTTCCACGTCATGGAAGAGGACACCGCTATTCTCCAAGTGAAATAAATTATCTAGCCAACATAGATGCACTAAAAAGATGTGGGGTAAATAGATTATTTTCGTTTAGCGCAGTTGGGTCTTTGAGTGAAAAGATAAAACCCGGTACATTTGTTATTGTTGACCAATTTATTGACCAAACGTTCGCAAGAAAAAAGAGTTTTTTTTATGACGGTTTTGTTGCACATGTTAGTATGGCTAACCCAGTGTGCTCTGATTTAGGAGATATAGTAGAACAAACTGCCAGAAAAATTAAACTACATGTTAAAAGAGGGGGAACCTATCTAGTGATGGAAGGTCCTCAATTTTCAACTTTGGCAGAATCACGATTATACAGAACGTTGGGTTCCGATATCATAGGAATGACAAACATGCCAGAAGCCAAACTTGCAAGAGAAGCGGAAATTGCTTATTGTTCCATCGCAATGGTCACGGACTACGATTGCTGGCACGATGACCATGATAATGTTACTGCTCAGAGCGTTTTAGTAACATTATCCAAAAATATATCTGAGGCAAAACGGTTAATCCAAACAACGATCACATCAGTAGACAAAGTTTTTAAACCTTGTTCAGATGGATGCAATACTTCTTTAGACAACGCCTTATGTACAGGGTTGAAGTTTAGGAGTGAAACATCTCAAAGAAAACTTGAAACGGTCGCAAAGCGAGTTATAAATAAATCAGGATGGATTGATTAAGGTTTCCATGTAATCCCGGACACTATCTGCTCTGTTCAACCATCCATAATTCATAAAATAATCCGATATGTTAATAGCAGATGTTTCCCCTATTGTTTTCGGGTATATAGCAGTACTTCGCAAATCGCTCCAAATTTGGATTTCAACTCGTTCCATTAAATTAATAGCATAAACATTTTTACCGTATTTGTAAGTACCATCTTTTAGAGATGTAAGACCGTCTAAAACCGTATAACCACGCTTTTGTTTCTTATCAATACCCACCCTAATACGTTTAATTTCGAGTTGTCGCTCTTGGGTACGGTAAATAATTTCTAGATCAATCGTATTCAATATGAACGGCAGAGATTCATCTGGATCTTCCGTTAAGCCATCTAATTGAAATATTAGGACTTTAAAACCTTTAATATAATTACCTGTCATTCTCAAACTAAATGATAACGCTTGGTCCTTAAAATAAGTAATATCCATAGTTTTCTCATTTGGCGACCAACGTTCTTCGCGCCAACAAGCATATATCCCAGAATTAGTACTCGCAATCCGGTGCTTTATTTGCCGAAATCCATCATCTTCAAAAACCTCATTTATAGAGTATTCTCCTTCCTTATACTCCCGCCAAGTAATAGGCCTCACTGGAGTTTTAGATCTTATTAAAAATTTCTCAACAAGATTGCTAATTTCCAAATTATGCTCCTTCAACTCGACAACACTAAAATATGGAGAGATGTTTTTGCATGTAAAATCAATTTTTTATTGTCTTTCGTAAATGGTTCTCATAAATTTTAATGGAAAGTCCTATGGTATTGATCTATATCACGATTTATCATAAGTTCTACATCATTTAATGTAGGCATTTTATGTGGCCAAATCTTTGGGTCGGATTTAGAAAGACGCATTATTAATCTGGATAGTTGCGCCACATATTCTTTTAGTTCACGAACATTTAATTTATCAGCAGCATCACCTGGTTCGTGATGGAATTCTGACGTTCCGTGCCTTCCGTAAAAGCGCCATCTCCAAGTTATACATGCGTCTATAGCTCTTTCCGCAAAAGCAAAATGATCAGAATGGGCGTCCATATATGACATAACGTAACACTTTAAATCATCACCCATTAAATCAAGATGATCTTGTATAAACTCTCGTAAATTTGGAAATTGCAACGCTATACCTTTCATGTGTCCCGTAGAAAGTTCGTCTAGATTGATATTTAGACGAGGCAGTAGCTCTTTTGATTTTTCGGAATAGTGAATTTTAACAAAGGCTCGAGATCCCTGTAATTTCTGTTCCTCACCACTCCATGTGGCGAACTTTAATGTCATACCAGGATTAAAACCCATTTCAGATTTTAGTTTCGACAAAACTCTCGCGACCTCAATTACCGCTATCGTACCAGAAGAATTATCGTTGCCTCCTGACGAATCAATCACCGTATCATGATGACCGGCAAGTATAATGTGCTCTTCGGGCCATTTATCTCCCTTGATTTCCGCCACAGTGTTAAAGGCGGTGGAATCATAAAAAGTGGATTTCACCTCCACACAAATATTAACTTTCTTTTTTGACAATCGTCGTAAATACAATCCGTCTTCATTGCTTACCTTTATTATTGGGATTTCTATGTCGGGTACATTTCTCTCGAGCCACTCACCTGTTGAGTGGTATTCGAGTCTTCCGCCGGTTTTATTTTCAATAACTAGAATTGACGAGGCACCAAATTTATCAAGGGATTTTAATCGTGCAGTTATTGGTTGAGGTGGAGAAAATGGTTCAGGTATCATGCTCATTAAAACTGCAGACCCCTTAATGTTTAAAGCAGATTTTGAAAGTTCTTCATTACTGGCGTGTCCTACATCTATTAATGGAGCCTCAACTTTAGCTGTAGGACACCGTAAAAACGGCAGTGATTTGATTTTTCTACCTGTCTCAATCACTTTTACTACGGAAGATTCATGTTGCCAAGTTTTTATTTGAAATGGTTCCACACGAGGATTATTTAAACCATTAAGTAACATCTCGCTTNCTATAAATTCAGCTGTTTCTTTATCTTTTTCCGAACCACCCCACCTTGCCCCAATTTCNTCACATAANACATCCCTGTANCGATCTATNTGNGATCCAATCCAAGANTCACCGACAATGAACTTATCCAATGCTTCCAATTCTNATTTTGCCAATGAAACACCTCCAATAAAACCAGTGGTTNCAATTANTTAGAAATAGGTCCNCTATGTTNTCGCAACGATTNTATCTCNCGTTCCATCTTTTCGGTACGCAATTTAATTCCCTTGCCAGAAGTATCCAAGGTTTCCCAAGCATCAATNAAACTTTCCTTAGAGACATCACTTATTNTTACNTGGACGTCTTTACGTNTCATTACATCNGNTTTNAATCGAGTNCCAATNCCTGGCAATTCAGGNGCTTTTAAAAAACCATCCTCTATTTCAAAATTCGGATCCACNTAACTACCGTACCAACCTTCNTGGAATCCAGGNACAAATTCTTGAATCATGGCGTTCGGNGAACTCATAACCACTTGGGCACAAGCAAAAATATTCACCGGGCCTGTCGCGTCATGAGGGGCNAATGGGACTTGATGGGATGAAGCNAGTATAGCCACTTTATGTGTCTCTGAAATTCCCCCGGTCCANATTAAATCCGGCATAACTATTCTCGCNGAACCATTTTCAATAAAATGTCTAAATTGCCANCTTCCCAANAANCGNTCTGATATACATATTGGAGTTTTTGTTGAATTTTGTAACTCTCGAAGNGACTGNGGGTTTAACAANGGCATAAGGTCTTCCTGCCACATAATTTCATAGGGTTCCATAGCTTGGGCGATTCGTATGGCAACAGGGAGTGTCCATTTACCATGCCCGTCATTNGCNATTTGCATTTCAAGNCCTACGGCATCACGTATTTTTCTNACGGGATCTAGTGCTCGATCCAAATCTTTTGGNGAAAGATATTGTCCGTCACTNGGNATTGCCAACGGTATTGTAGGNCCACCCTTCATCGCAGTTATTCCTCTGTCAAGCAATTTCCTAACNTGATCAACTACGCCNGTATANGGCATNCCTGTCGCATACACTCGAATCTTTTTCCGAACNGCGCCACCTAACAATTCATAAATCGGCATTCCAACTTCNTGNCCTTTTATGTCCCAGAGAGCCATGTCTATAGCAGATATAGCCCTCATCTCGGCNCCTCCATAACCTGCATGATCCGAAAGTCTAAACATTGATTCCCAATGCAATTCAACGTTCCTAGGATCNCGTCCAATAATTAGGGGTCCAAAATGATCATGTATGGCTGCTTCNACAACAGTAGGAGCATACCATGTTTCACCTAACCCGATAANCCCATTATCGGTATGAATNTTTACCCATATAATTTGGGGAAGCTCGTCNACNCTNACGGTTTCTATATGTGTAACTATCATNGTATATACCTCTTTTNAGACAACTTTATAAAATAAAATTTATCCACATCTATGTTAATAGGACAATTATCGATTAGGATGTTTAATACTAATTTAACTAATTTATAAGTATNATAGGAAATTTTTAATTGTCTACTTTAATGTANAGGACTTTNGGCGTCCAAGGNCCNAAGGTTCCTGTGATTTGCCTNGGGACATGGCCGTTAGGNGGAGGAATGGGTGTTCTTGACAAAAATCAAGTAGTNAAAACGGTCCATGCCTCAATAGATGCTGGTGTGACTTTTATAGATACTGCAGAAAGTTATCTATCAAGTGAAGAATCCCTAGGTGAAGCTCTGGAAGGGCGCAGAAACAANGTATTTCTAGCTACCAAACTTTCAGGNGACCANTCAATTNCACANATAAAGAAGGCTTTAGAGCAAAGTATAAAAACTTTGAAATGCGATTACATAGACCTTTACCAAATCCACNCATGGAAGAGTGAATGGAAGATTGAAGANACACTTGCTGAACTGCTTAAGTACANGGACCAAGGNACAATACGATANATAGGTGTTTCAAATTTTTCAGCTAACCAAATATCTCGATCCAATACAGTAGCAAAAATACAATCATGCCAACCNCATTATTCCATACTGTTCAGGGCATCGAAAAGTGATCCTATAGACCATTGCAAAGAAAATGGAATAGGAGTTATTGTTTATTCTCCAATCGCACGAGGTTTATTAACAGGAAAATATAAACTGGGGCACGAATTTCCTCTGGACGACCACCGCAGAGACCACAAAGCTTTTGCTAAAGAGTATGTGTCGAAAGGGGTAAAAGTGGCAAATGAACTAAGTCGATGGGCTAAAGATCATGGAAGAACCGGTACGGAACTTGCTATAGCGTGGACACTCGCTACGCCAGGCGTAACGTCAGCAATTTGTGGAGCAAAAAATCCCGCCCAAGCGTTACAAAATGCGGCAGCTGGATCTTGGTTACTTACAAAAACACAACTCAATGAAATAGAAACTTTAGTAGCTGATCATTGTATTAACACACCTGTCTAGACCATGAGGATATATGATTACAATTTTACCTACACTCGGAACTAAAGCCAGCGATCTAGATACCCCCTGCTTAGTAGTTGATTTGGAGCTGGCTGAAAAAAATATACGTACACTGCAATCGTTTGGAAATAAAAAAGACATTAAGGTTCGACCCCATGTAAAAACACATAAAAGTAATTACTGGGCAAAAAAACAAATACAGCAAGGTGCTGTCGGCGTTTGTGCAGCAAAAATTTCAGAGGCCGAATCTATGGTGTATGGAGGAATAGAAAACATATTAATTGCCAATGAAGTAGTTGGTACAAATAAAATCCGAAGGTTAGTCAGTCTTGCCAAACAAGCAAAAATATCTGTGGCTGTGGATAATCACATCAATGCAAAGGAACTATCAAATGCCGCAAAAGCTTCAGAAGCTGAAATTCAAATTTTAGTTGATGTCAACACACGTTTAAATAGATGTGGCGTGGAACCATCTGAAGCACCGGATCTTGCACTTTTTGTAACCCAATTACCAAACATTCATTTTAAAGGTCTTATGGGCTATGAAGGACACATCCCTCCAAAAAATGACGGATCGGAACCTGAAGAGCTAACAAAAGCTCTAGATAAACTTGAGATGGCGTACAAAGCCGTTTTAAATTGCGGCCTTAAAATAGATATTGTATCAGCGGCAGGAACATCAACATACAAACATACAGGAACTAGAACATTTGTAAATGAAATACAATGTGGAACGTATATTTTTATGGATGGAGCTTATATGGAAGAATCACCAGAATTTAAACCAGCCCTCAGGGTCATTTCTCAAGTTATGTCCTGTCGAAACAACACAAGAATTATCAGCGATGCAGGGTTGAAATCCATAAGTGTCGATTCAGGGATGCCACTTCCTATTGAAAAAAACGTCCATCTTGAAAAACTTTCCGAAGAACACGCCACTATGTCCGTTAAAAACAATGCGATGTTTGAACTTGGCTCTCGAATATCATTACTCCCCATGCATGGAGATACAACAATAAATATCCACGATTATTATTTCGGGATCCGTAACGGAACACTGGAATCAATTATTCCCATTTCAGCGAGGGGAAAATTCACATAATAACCATTTAGAACGGTATCACCGGCAGTACAATATGAGAAGGATATTCGTATCCATAATATATTGTCTGCGAAGCCTTTTTTAACTGAGTGTCTGTTTCAATAACATTACCAGTATTTAAATTCCGATTGTATCTGGGGAAATTTGAACTCGATATTTCCATTCTAATCCTGTGTCCTGATTTAAAAACATTCGAAGTTTCCCACATTTCTATTTCAAATTTATATACTTGATCAGGTGAAATCATTTCCGGATTAGCAGTCCCATTTCTAAAACGTGTTCTGACAATTCCTTCACATAGAATGATGGCCTTTCCGTCTTCTTCAACGTCAACCAGGGTTGCAGTAAAATCCGTATCAATAGCTGAGGATGAGGCATATATAATTGCTCTAACAGGACCCGTGATCTCCAAGTCAAACTCCAAAATATTTGTCGAATATACTAAAACATCTGGGCGACTTTCTATGTTTCTTCTGTCTCTTGGCCCACACAAATCAAAAGTTTGGTACTGCGCCCCCCATGAAGGAACTGGTTTCTTGGGATCATAAATGAAGGAGTTTGCTACACGATTCTCAACGGACGTCGAAAAAGACAGAAGGTTTTTCTTATCAAGATACAGATTCGTCCATTTAGTTCTAGCTAATGGCCATTCGTGTTCGTGTCTCCAATAATTTTTGCCCATAACAAACAATTTAATTGGAGGCTCTTCATCTATTCCTGTATCTACGTTCTTTAATCGAGCATCGTACCATCTTAAATGCATGTCAACAATATCCCATAAAGCACTATTCCCAAAAACACGGTCCTGGTATTCGCCCTCATCCCCCAGTGGTAACCTTCCCCATGGAGAAACTTGATGACTCCATGGTCCCACAATTAACTTTGTCAGCCTCCTGCTCGAATCAGTTCTAGCTTCTTTTGTCCAACCATTGAATAATTTAAAGTTTTCGTGAAGTAGGGAATCGTACCACCCCGTAACAAACATTGCAGGAACATCAACTTCGTTATATCTACTCCGGAGACTATATTCAGACCACCACTTATCGTACGATTCATGCTCCATAACGCCTTTATAGTATGGATGAGTTTTTGCAACTATACTGAAAGCATCCTTTATGGGTAAATGCCGAACCAATTTTTGAAAATCGAAATACAGTAATGAAGAATTTTTTACGGTTCTGCCAACCATATTCAGGAATGCTAAAGCTACAGCATAGTGGATCACGCCGTTGATCCTATGATGTCCGTAGTTATCTTGTTGAGAAGCTATAGGGACTAAAGCCTTAAGATATTTTGAACGGAGAGTCGCGGGGTATGTCTGAGTAAATCCCGGATAAGACAAACCAAAGGTCCCTATTCTTCCATTACACCATTTTTGTTTTCCTACCCATTCATGAGTGTCGAATCCATCATTTAATTCACATATATATGGGTCCCACTCTCCATCAGAATCGCCTCTTCCTCTCGTATCCTGCATGACTACAGCATATCCATTTTTATTAAACCCTCTAGCCCAATTGATATAACGCGTTTCCTGTTTATCGTATATGGTTCTAAGTAACAATGCCGGCCATGGTCCCGGACCATTATCCGGCAGCCATATATCCGCGGAAAGGTTTATATTGTCTCGCATCGGAATTTTTTGATCGAGAAGAAGTTTCCCTGGTAAAACGAGGTCCTGGCTCACTTTCGTTCCTTATTTTCAACTATCAATTGATTGCAAAACATCAAGTAATCGATCGGCTACAATATTTTCTTCGCCTGTTCTAAGATTAAAGGGGTTGATGGCTATTTCTGTGTCCGATTTTGCCACGTATACCCGAGGATTCCCTTCATGCATTAAATTTGCAACAGACTTGGCTTTTTCGCTACCGTTAGATTGAAACCCAATAACACACGTTGGGACAAAATATTTCTGTCGGTCCATTTTAACTGCCGCATTAACTCCTTGGATGCCTCCGATCTTAGAGCATACATGTTCAGCCTGTCGAGTCATCCGGTCAATAATTTCATTTTCATCTGATTCCACGTACAACTCAAGGGCGGTAACCATTCCGACCAGCTCTTCTCGTCCAACTTTTTGAGATCGTCCTATAGACGGATTGGGTCCACTGTTCAGCAAAGCAGATTCGACCAGGTTTTTATTACCAAAAAGTAATCCAGTGGATTGCGGCCCTCCAATAAATTTTCCTCCAGAAAATATTACTAGATCCGCTCCTAACTCTACATATTTCGTAAGATTTTCTTTTGGAGGTAGCATGGCAGCGGCGTCAACCATCACAGGTACCCCATTTCGATGAGCTAAAGTCACCACTTCCTCAAGGGATAGTGAAGGTAATGGATAACCATGGGCGTAGGTATAACTGATTCCCGCCGTTTGTTTAGTAATAGATCCTTCTAATTCATCGGAAGTGCAACCAGAAACATTTCCCGCAAAAGTAACATTCGCCCCTGCAAATCGATGAACATTACCATATACCCCATAATGATTGAATTGCATAAGGATCTCATTTTTCATGCCTTCAGTATTTGGCAATTTCCGTATATACGATTCGTTAGTGCCAGTCATGCACGCGGCGGTAGCCAATACTATTCCACTGGCAGCACCACACGTTATCATTCCGCTTTCAGCTCCAGTCACTTTCGCCACATATTTTCCAGTAGATATTTTTAATTCAGAAAGGTCTACAAAAGACTGCGACGCTATAGCCATAGCATTGATTACTTCAGAACGCATCATTGAACCACCATGCGTAGTATGAGTACCACCCGCGTTCACTACTGGTGCAATTCCTAGTCGCTGATATACTGCATTATTTTTCATGCCTTTACGTCCCTAGAAAGATTAATATTTTACAAGTCATATGTCTTAGTTACCAGATTTTTTTTCTTCCAGCCAATCCGCTAATTTGGAAGGCACCCATTGAACAAAATTAATGCCAGATTCAACATCCTCAGACATTAGTCTTCCCCTAGCATGAACTGCTTCCTTTACTTTTTTCATCGCATCTAATACTTCTGGATGATTGGGCCGACCAGGGTGCCCCATCGATTGAGCTAGGTCCTGTGGTCCGAAAGTAATCAAGTCTATACCTGGAACAGATAATATGTCATTTATGGTTTCAACGGCATTCAAAGTCTCTATTTGAACTGCAACTGTGACCTGGCTATTAAATTCCCTCATATACATTTCAGGGCTTTTGCCTGTTAAACCGTAGTCCCTGCCCCTTGATGTTCCAAAACTACGGGCACCTTCCGGTCCGAAACGAGCGGATTGCGATATTTGAAAAGCTTGGTCAGCATTATCGACATGAGGGCATAAAATCCCCATTATTCCTCGATCAAATGCCCTTAATATAGTTTCGTTAGACGTGTCAGGAATTCGGGCAGTGCAAGTCAATCCATGAAGATCCGCCACCCTGCACATATTTTCAGCGGATTCCCAATCAAAAACACCATGTTCCATATCTAAATGTAAATAATCAAAACCCAAATACCCAGCCCAATCAGCTATGGTTGGTTCCGGAAAAGTCAGTGTGAGACCATAAACCATTTTTCCGTTATCTATTGCTTTACGTATGTTACTGTTTCGCATATTATTTCCTAACGATGGTCAATTGTGATTTGGTCAATTTTTTATATAGTAACTTAGAATTGTAAAAAACAAATATTTTTCAGAAGGCACCAGTTTCTTTTATGGAATTTTTAGTATTAGGACAGGCTATGGGAAAACTTTTAGCAGAAATAACAGATCGAAAATCAGGAAAACAACTTGAAGCACGGGTACAAATATTGGACCCAAACGGAATACCAATAGGTCCAAAAACTTCAATGTGGAAAAAGGGGCCGGGAGAACCTTTTTTTTACACGAATGGCCTGTTTGAAATGGACGTTACCAGTGGATATTACCGAATACTGGTCGAACGAGGTACTGAATATACTCCCTATAAGAAAGACATTTTCTTGACAAGAAACAAAAGATTTGTACTTGATATATCGCTTGAACGCTGGGGAAGTTTACCAGAAAAGGGTTGGCACCCAGGAAATACACACTTACATTATGACGAAAAAGAAAAAGATCCCAGTCGTCGTCTCAAGTATGATTCTCGTGTTGAAGATTTAAGAATGACGGCTATATCCATACTTAAACGCGGAAACCTGAAATATGCCACAAACGACTACCCTCATGGAGTCTTGAATGAATTTTCCGACACACACCATCATGTACAAAATGGTGAGGAAACTCGTCACAATAGCAAACCTTGGGAAATCGGATACGGTCATGTGATGTTACTTGATATAAAAAACACTGTTCAACCCGTGAGTAGAGGGATTTTGGTTGATCAATTTGAGCCGGATTATCCACCATTAACGTACGCCTGCAATAAAACGATTGATCAAAATGGACTCGTTATTTGGTGCCACAATGGCCAAGGAATGGAAGCACCAGTCGCTGCGATATTAAAAAAAGTTCACGCAATTAATCTTTTTGATCCATATTGGATAGATATCGAATATACCCTTTGGTACCACATGTTAAATTGCGGGATCAAGCTTCCTGTTTCTACGGGGACCGATTGGTTCGTATGTTCTTCGAACAGAGTCTACACTCTTTCAGAGCCATCATTCGACTATAGTAAATGGGTTAAACAGCTCAGATCCGGAAGAACATTTATAACTAATGGGCCAGCACTAATGATTTCTATTGAAGAAAACGTTCCTGGAGACACTATAACTACAGTCGCCGGAAAAACTTTAAATGTCAAAGTTGACTGGGAAAGTTACTTCCAAATAGAAAACGTTGAAATAATTTTCAACGGTATCGTAGCAAGCAAAAAACATTTTAACAATGGAAGCAAAAAGTCATCATACGAAGTAGACATAGAAGTTAAATCAGATGGTTGGATCGCAGCTAGAGTTAATTCATCAAAACGCGATTCTTTTTTCCAGCCTATATGGGCTCACACCAGTCCCATTTATATCTCTGGAACTGGTATAACTTCAAATGAATTAACTATTTCATCTGATTTTTTTGCAAAAAAAATAACTAAGGGTATTGAATGGGTGAAAACAAAAGGAAGATTCTATTCGGATGTACAACGTAAAGAAGTCATAGATCTTTTCAAACAGGCAAAAAATATGTATCAAGATCTTACTTAATTTTAGAATATCAACGCGGAGGTGGTCCTAACATAGGACCATATATTTGGATGATTTCCTGATCGGAAGTGCCCTCTGGAACGGTAATACCAGCCTTTTGAAGACGTTCTCGAATGACATCAGGATCAGGAGGCCCCCCGCCATGAGGGCCTCCAGGAGGGCCTACACCAAGAGGACCTGCACCATGATTTAAATTAGACTCATCCACTTCACCATGATAACAATAAATAAAATACGGAAATCCTAAACCTCCTTCACCATTATGGATGGTGGAATGATAATGGTATATTCCGTCGGGGACATCAGGCGTTCGATAAAAATGTCCATTACATTCATCAAGATCCCCTAAATTTGGTACGTAAATATAATCCTCAATCCCGTTATATCCAGTTGATCCTTCTTTTAACTTATAGCTAGAGCGCATTTCTTTAACATTACCGTCAGAGTCCCATCCAAATAAACCGTAAATTGGAAATCCATCAAACGCGAATCCTATAATCTGTGGAATATTACCCAAATCGAGTAGTTTTTCTATGGAGTAGTCAAATATAGTTTCATCTGAATCTGGGTGCCAGTGGAAACAATTGGCATCAAAATGATAATGATATTGACCGCCTGGACCAGAATGTCCTCCACAAACGCCTAGTTCTATAGGTTGACGGTCCTCTTCAAATTTTCCAAAATGAAGGGCAACGGCGTCGCCACCCGGTCCCTCTTCAGGCCCATATATTGCAGCCCCGTTTACTGCAAAAGCTACCGGGCCTCTTTCTGGAATTAAAACCACGTCATCAGAATATATCGGGGTAATGGGTATTGACCAAGTTTGTTGTTGTTCTGATGCACAGCAACCAATGGTCGATTCAAAATCGTGACTTGGGATACCAGTAGTGGTAACTAACAAAACATCATGTTGAAAATTTAATTCCACTTTACACTCAAGAACATTATCCGATGTCAGATCTTTAACATATTTATCACCATCAACACATAACCACGGGTTGAATAAATAATCGGGAATAAAAGAATCATCCGTAACAACTACCATCGAAGGGGGATTTAATGAGCAGCAATGTCAACACTTAATCTGACTTCATCTGATAATTTGAAAAAGTTACCTGTAGGAGTATCCATTCCAAAATTGGACCACTCAAACGAGGCATTTCCTTTTATTACAATCTGACCATCAATTAAACTTGCCGATAAATCAAAGTCAAGGACCGAATCTATCCCGTTGACATTAACAGTACCTGAAACAACTCGTTCTACTGTATGACCACTATAGAAACTCTCTGGTATATCAGTCAAACCATCAAATTTAACTGTTGAGATTGGTTGATTGGGAAACAGCGTTTCCCGCACGTATTTGTCTCTCTTTTCCTTATCGCTAACCAATTTATGGAGGTCAACTTGAAGTTCAAATGGACTACCATCTAAATTAACATAACCAGAAACTTCATCTGATACTAAAATTGCATCGAATGGCGCAGGCACTCTCAAAAGTTTCTCCCTAATGGCAAATGTGACATTCGAACCCGTAACGACCTCAAACGTTTTATTCATGTCAGGAGGGTTAATTTCCGTATCGGTCGTTTTTTCTGGATTGTTTGTAGATCTATCCGTGTTGCCAGAACTTTGGCCATTATTCGTTGGGTTATCAGATGTTTCGATTCCAGGGTTTTCTTCTCTACTAGAATTTTTATTGATTTGCTTTGTGGGTTGGGCTGGGGAACTTTTGGTATATGTTGAAGATTCTTTTGTAATATCTATGTCTGTAGTTGTTGATTTGTTACTTGATTCCAAATTACAACCAAAAAGAATGCAAATACAAATAATTACCAATGGCAAGGAATTAAAACGGTTCATAATTTTATTATAATGCAAACTTTTAATGTAAGTTTTAGCGTTTTTCTTTGAGGTTGCCTATATACCAGATTCGATCTTCTATCAAACCTCTAACATAGTTAACTTGGCCGACATGTTGCATGGTTCCAGCAACCATTCTCATTAGTTCGTAACCTTGCGAATTCTCACTGCCAACTAGTATCTTATCGTAATTTTTGGAATTTTCAGTTTGAAGGTATCCTTCCATCCTATTGTGTACCGATTCGTAATAGCCCATCACAACTTCAACATCATCAGGAATTACCTTGTTAACTTGTTCGGAAGTATGCCCAATACCTAAGTCGTCAGGAAATGGGGGGAGTGAGTATTTTTCGTACCATTTCTCATAAATCCAAGTTTGATCATTACCGTCCATCAAGGAGATACGTCTGTCGAACCCTCTGGTCATATGCCAGGCTATCCAAGCAATGGGGTTAGCTTGGGGGCTGGGGCGTTGGCATATCTGCTCAAGTGTTAGCCCTTTTAACGAAAGATAAAGCATGGTTTTTACTCTACCCATACACATTAATATGTAGTCATTTGTGGTCACAACCACTCAATAATACAATTCTTCTAACCAAGTTTGTAATGATGGTTAAAAGGTTTAGAAATTTCTTTCCACCAAAAAGGCAAAATTATTACGAAAATTATATGTAGTATCAAACCAATGGTAGTAAAAAGGAAAATTGATCTATTTAATGTGACGATATGTTCCAGCGCCCCTGAAATATTTTCTGAATTCAAGGATTTTACTAACGGCCTGGCTGAATACATCCATTCTCTGTATTCTTGGTACACTTCAAGGTCAATGGGGATATGCGTAGGTTTAATACCATCAACAATATCCATCCTCGCAAACCATAATTGCTCTCTTTGGATCTCATTGAGGGAATTAAAACCATAAGGCTCATTCAACAAAGTATCTTCATAAAAACGACGGGTTTCCATTTGAACGAACGCTAAACCATGAAAAATAAACCCACAAAAAAGAACAAGGTAACCCACACTTCCGCGTACACCCAACAGACGAAAATTAATCATTAGTATTCAATCCCTGTGTAATCTTTAGGTCTGATCCACAAAAACAGTGTAAATTAGGTTAACCAAATAAAAACAATAATATAAGTTCCCTCAAAATGAATTATTACAGAAAAGAAATGAATACTAAATTAATAATGTATTTAGTACCTATATTTTTACTCGCTTTATCCACTGTCTCGTGTGGTAATGAAGACGCCGAAGTGTTTCAACAGATACAACCATCTGATACAACGTACACACTTGAAGATTTAAAACAGATGGGTTTCAAAAAAGGTAAAACCTATAAAGTGGATGAACTTCCCGATGCTGAATCAGCCTATATGGGATTTTGGGGGCTAGATCCCTATGATCGACACGACTATGAAATAAGAATTTACCCTTCCCACGAAATCGCCGTCAACGTAGGAAAAGATTACGCTGACGAAGCAACAGGGAAACGTTTCGAAGAAAATAGGAAAAATCAACGTTGGAAAGAAGGTGTGAAAGATAGATGGCAGGCTCAGGGGGTCACTGATATATCGGGTGGCGCCAGCAGACAGAACAATCCACGCCCGACTTACCCGAGCTGGGCCATTTTTGGTAATGTCGTCATGCTTTGCCGAGGACTTGATGAAGAGCAATCACTTGAGCGTTGTGACGAATTTATACAGGCAATCACTGGCAAAACCCAACCGTAAAAAATATCTATAGGGACAATATTTAATTTGTCGAAGTAATAACTATATGAATTATATCTTCACAAATCGTTAAGCTCTTTGATCTCCTCCAATATCCAAAGATTCAAGTACAGTTGAAATTATTTCCAATCGATAGTTCCAGGAGCATCATTTGGAGTAGCAGGAGAACCGCGATGATTTTCTGCATTATCTGATGGTTGGAAACCTAAATAATTAAAGGCGTAAGGAGTATCATAAACCTTCCAATCATTATTTGATGAACCATACAAAATATCGTAGCTGACATCCTTCTTTTCTATACAAGCTCTAAAGTATCCAGGTATATCATTTCTACTAAAATAGCTAACCCAAGACCTTGGGTCTGCTCCTGGTTTATTATTTGGATGAACAGTACCGACCCTGATAACTAAACCTTCCATTTCTTCAAATTCCGCAAAATATTTTCCTAATGATTCTCCAAATACTTTACTCGCAGAATATTCACTGTCGGGTTTAGCATCTTGCCCTAAGCCTTTTACTAATTCGACTTTATTTCTATCTATCCCTTCGTAATTTCCATTAACTATTGATGCATAAGGCTCAATCAACTCGTATCCTCCAACAGCATGCATGGAACTGGCGAACACAACTCTCCTTACACCCGCTTTGTGGGCAGCAGTGTAAACGTTAGCTGTGGCTATGATATTTGGTCTCATCAATTCGTTCCAACTGATCCAAGGTTCATGTCTCCTATCAGCAGCAAGGTGTAAGACTACATCTACACCTTCAAATGTTTTGGCTAATTCATCGGCAGAATCTGCGAGATCTATTTGTGTAGTATTCGGGCGATCAGATTCCCTAAGATCTACACCATGTACTTCGTGATCATTTTGAATATGATCGGCTACAATCGTACCAATTGTTCCAACAATACCGGTTATCATTACCTTCATTTAAACGTACCTCTCATGTTCACAAAATCACAAAAAAAATGACCATAACGAATATGGTCACGATAAGATTGGAAATATCTTATCGTGATTTGACGGTTTTGTATTCTGTTTTTGTATAAATTTTCATATTTTTAAAATAAACTCAAAATACAAATATCGCGGATAGCAAGGAGATTGAGTAGTGCCAAATAAGCCAAATGTTTTACTGATTTCTGTGGACCATTGGTTCGGTACTTTAATCGGAGCTTTGGGTCATCCGACTATATTAACCCCAACCCTTGACCAAATGATAGGAAGTGGTGTCGCTTTCACAAATGCATACTCATCTACACCAATATGCATACCAGCTCGAAGAGAAATGATGACAGGTGCAACAGCGAAAACTCATGGCGATCGTAACTTCAACGAAACACTTCCAATGCCAGACCTACCCACTATCGCACAAACCTTAACTGAACATGGATATCAATCTTATGGAGTAGGAAAACTTCACGTATATCCGCAAAGAAATAGATTAGGGTTCCAAGACGTAATGTTACTTGAAGAAGGTCGTTATCAATTTGGATTAAATAAAGACGATTACGAACTTTATTTACAGGAACAGGGTTACTCGGGGCAGGAATGGTCTCATGGCATTTCAAACAACGATTACCATACCCGTCCTTGGCATCTGCCAGAACATCTTCATCAAATAAATTGGACCGTTAGAGAAACCTGCAAATATATTGCGAGACGAGACCCGCGTAAACCAGGGTTCTGGTATATGTCTTTTAGTCCCCCTCACCCACCTCTTGTCCCACTAAGTTGTTATATGGATTATTATAGAAGCATCGAAACGGATCCACCTTTCTATTCAGAATGGTCTAAAAACTATGAAGAGTTACCTTACGCTCTCAAAGTCAGACCTCACGGTCGACATACATACAACGATGAAGCCATTAAATCTGCCAGGCAGGCGTTTTATGCCCTTTCAACGCACATAGACCATCAAATCCGATTAGTAATCGGTTTATTACGGGAAGAAAATATTTTCGATGACACTTTAGTGATGTTTACATCAGATCATGGCGACATGCTAGGAAACCATGGTCTTTATGCAAAAGGACTTTTTTACGAAAATTCATGTAATATCCCGATGATTTTGTTACCCCCAGCTAACAATAAGGAAATCAAAACAAATACCGTTGATGATCGGTTAGTTGTTCAGGCGGACATCTTTCCAACTATTGCTGATATTTGTGATATTCCAACACCCCAAAGTGTAGAAGGTATGTCAATGTTGGGTACAAATAAACGTGACTACATTTATGGGGAACTATGGGAGGATCCTAGAGCAACAAGGATGATTCGCGATAAACAATATAAATTAATTTATTACCCAGCGGGAAACAGATTTCAGCTTTTTAACTTACATAAAGACCCAACAGAGAACCAAGATCTATTTGGGGACCCAAAATACTCCAATATCATTTCCCGACTTTCGCAGATAATGATAAAGAACCTATATGGGACTGACTTAAAATGGGTTAAGAATAACAAGTTAGTGGGAATGGTTGATCCGGACCCAGATATTGCTTACGCGAATCCTGGGAGATCATTTGGAAACCAGCGAGGCTTACGCTTTAGTCATTCAGGGAAAGAGTTGGAGAACCCAAAAAATTCTTCTTCTTTTAGGTAGGCATTTTTTACCTTAACAACTGTTTAAACTCCTGGTAGGTTTATTTCGTCTATCCTGTGACAACTGACCGTCCTGCCATTACCAATTTGTTTTAATTCAGGTGTTTCTGTTTTACATATATCTGTTGCGTATGGACACCTAGGATGAAAATAGCATCCTGACGGAGGGTCTGATGGGTTTGCGACCTCCCCTTGAAGTACAATCCTTTCCTGCTTGAGTCTGGGGTCAGCTTTCGGGAGGGACGTCGCTAATGCAGCGGTATATGGGTGCCGAGGTGATTCGAAAATTTCTTTAGGGGTTCCCGTTTCTACCACCTTTCCTACATACATCACCACTACTCTATCGCTGATTTGGCTAACTACACTTAGATCGTGAGATAC